>DASVCK010000193.1:0-2700 GCA_036381675.1 Trueperaceae bacterium
AGGCGCGCTGGCCGCCCTCCTTGACCTGGAAGGCGACATCGAGGTCGTGGCCCAGGCCAAGGACGGGGACGAGGCTCTCGAGCTCGTGAGGGACCTTGGGCCCGACCTGTTGGTGACCGACATCGAGATGCCCGGCACCACTGGACTGGAGTTGGCCGCCGAGGTAGCGGCCTTACGGCAGGCCGGCACCCTTGGCACCAAGGTCGTCATCCTCACTACGTTCGCCCGGGCGGGTTACCTGCGCCGTGCCCTGGAAGCCGGCGCCAGCGGCTACCTGCTCAAGGACGCACCGGCGTCGCAGCTCGCCGAAGCCCTGCGGCGCGTGCACGGCGGAGGCAGGGCGATCGACCCCGAGCTGGCCGTCGAGGCCTGGAGCGAGGAAGACCCGCTCACCGACAGGGAGCGGCGCGTGCTGCGTGCCGCCGCTGAGGGCCACACGACGGCGGCGATCGCCGCCGACCTGGGATTGTCAGAGGGGACGGTGCGCAACTACCTCTCGGAGGCGATAGGCAAGCTGGGTGCCGCGAACCGCATCGAGGCCGCCCGCATCGCCAGGGAGCGCGGTTGGTTGTGAGGTGACCTCTGACCCCGCTAACGTGTCGCCCGAAGCAGCGCACGCGCGCTCAAGCAGGGCGTCCTCCGTGGGCGTCGTCGGGACGGAGGCCCCATGAGGATAAGGACGACCATCGTGCAAGGAACCGGGAACACCACTGGCATCGAGGTTCCGGCTGAAGTCGTGGATGCCATTGGCGCTGGGAAGCGCCCGCCTGTGACCGTCACGCTGAACGGATACACGTACCGCAGCTCGATCGCCTCCATGGGCGGCAAGTTCATGATCAGCCTGAGCGCCGACAACCGCGCGAAGGCCGGAGTCTCGGGTGGCGATGAGCTCGACGTAGACATCGAGCTGGACACCGCGCCGCGCGAGGTCGAGGTACCGCAGGACTTCGCTTCGGCGCTGGACGCCGAACCGGCCGCCCGGGCGACGTTCGACAAGCTGTCGTACTCGAACAAGTCGTGGCACGTGCTTCAGGTGGAAGGCGCGAAGACCGACGAGACTCGGCAGCGCCGCATAGCCAAGTCGGTCGCGACCCTGAAGGAGGGCAAGCCGCGCTGAAACAGCGCCTCCGTGGCTCCGACCCTGCGGCACGGGTAACCGTGAGCTGCCGAAGCCCGGACGGCTAGGCGGCCTCTGCCAGCGGTGCCGGTTCCACCTGCTTGTTCAGGATCCAGGCGTGCTTGCCCACCTGCCTGACGCGGTGGAAACCGTGGTCTTCGAACAGCTCGGCCGTGCCGGTGAAGAGGAAACGACCATGCGCTTCGCGCCCGGTGACGGTCTCGGCGATGGTCTCCACCCGGCCGCCGCCTCGCCGGGCGATCTGCTCCAGCGCACCGCCGACCGCTAGCCTCAGGATCCCCTGGCCACGGTGGTGCTTGTCGACGAAGCAGCAAGCGGTGCGCCAGGTCGGTACCTGAGGCGGCTCCTTCTCGTACTGGACGCGATGCTTGATCTTGGGTAGCTCTTCGACGCTGCCGTACTGACACCAGCCCTGGGCCTTGCCTTCCGAGTCGAAGACCAGCGCTGCGTGCGCCCTGTCGGTGAACACGCGCGCCTTCTTCGCCTCGCGGTGGTCGATGCCACGCTGACCCCGCTCCGCATGGAAACCGATACACCAGCAGCCCCCGAAGATGCCGCCGTTGCGCTCGACCAGGTCTGCGAACGCATCCCAGGTCTCCGGCCCCAGCTGCCTGACGGTGAACTCGCTCATCCTCGACTCCCAACCCCGCCCGCCGGGACAGGGTACCGGTCGGCGGCCCCCGCAACCAGTGCGGCGAAGGCTTGACGCAGCAGCCGCATGGCAGTACCCTCGACCCGCCGTTAGGCGCTTGCCTAAGGCGAACGACTAAGGCGACCGACTAACGCATCGCTGGGCTCACGGCCCATCGGAGGAATCTTGACCGAAGGCGTAAACGCTGAACCGAAGAACAGGGGCACCGACCCACGCGAGCGCATCCTCGCCACGACCGTCGACCTGCTGGGCGAGGTGGGATGGGCGGGCATCACCACGCGCATCGTGGCCAGTAGGGCCATGGTCAACAACGCACTCGTCCACTACTACTTCGGCAGCATGTCGAGGCTCCTCACGGAGGCGGCGAAGCGCCTGGTAGGCGACGTTTTCGCGGAGCCCATGGCGATGCTGTCTGACCCTGACGTGCCCGTGGCCGACGGTTTCAGGGCCGCGTTGACGTGGTTGGGCAGCGATGCCTTGGACCAGAACAAGGTCAGAGCGCTAGTCGAGATCACCGTCAACGGCCTGCAGGAGTCCGAGCTGGCGGAGTTCAGCAAGGCCATGGTGCTCGAGGGGCGGGCGGTGCTGGCAGAGCGACTCGAGCGTGAGGGCCTGACCCCCGCCAGAGCACGTGGCGCCGCCACAGTCGCGTTCGCCCTGCTGGACGGGCTGATGGTCCATCGGATCCTGGACCCTTCCCTGCCGGTGGCAGACGTGCTGGCCGCCGTGGAACCCATGTTCAGGAAGGAGAGAGCGTGAACCCTCTGACCACCGCACCCCTGAGCGGGACGCGACCGAACGAAGTCGCATCCCTAGACGAGCACCCCGGGTCCCTGTCCATAGTGTCAGTGCGCAAGGCGTTCGGTGAGGGCGCCGCCAGAGTCGAGGCCCTCAAGGGGGTCAGTCTGGA
>DASVCK010000194.1:0-3236 GCA_036381675.1 Trueperaceae bacterium
GAGTACGTAGCGGATGCGGCGGGGCTGGCGGACGTGCTGCGAGCCGGCTGCGCGACCGCCTACGTGAGCGGTCATCACGCCGCCTACTACCCCGGTACCTGGGACGGGCTCGCGCTGTTGGCGGCCGGCGGCGTGGGCGCCAGGCGGCTGCTGGGCGACGCCGGGCCAGCGCGGTCCACGGTGACCCTCGTGGACGTGTGGCACGAACCGCCGCGGATCGCCTACACGACTTACGACGCAGATTCGCTCGAGCCGGTCCTCGCTGACGCATTGCCCGCGAGCCTGCCGAGCGGGCTGGTGCTGTCGCGTCGGGCATCCGCGCAGTGGCCCATCGACTGCGGTGGCGGCTGAGACAGGTCACGGGATGGCCGGCCGATCGCGGCGGTGCCTCGGAGGACCAAGCCCTACGCGAGAGATGCCATAGACAGTAGGCTCGCCGCAATATAGATTTAGGCATGGCTAAATACCGACCCGGTGAAGCGAGCGTCTCCGGACGAGAGGCGGCGCCCGCCGCTGACGGCCAGAACATAGGTGCCAGCGAGCGGAACCCGGGCGCGACGAGCGGGCAAACGACGAGCCGGCGGACTCTGTTGCGGACGGGCCTCGTGGGCGGCGCCGGTTTGCTCCTGGCTCAACTGACAGCGCCCTTCGCACGGCAGGAAGGCACGCTCGGCATGCCCATCCACATGCATGGAGGCACGAGCGGAGGGGCTGACGACCCGATGAGCCTGGCCCACGAGTACGGGATGACGACGGTTGGCGCGGTGGACCACGCCCGCAACGGCTTCGACCCCATGGAGCTGCTCACGGACTGGGACACCGGCGAGGTGAGCACGCTGCCCGACGGGCAGACCCTGCGCGAGTTCCGGCTGACGGCGATAGACAAGGAGATCGAGATCGCGCCAGGGGTCTTCTTCCCGGCCTGGACGTACAACGGTCGCGTGCCGGGTCCCACGCTGCGCGCCACGGAGGGCGAGCGCCTGCGCATCCACTTCACGAACGGCGGCTCGCACCCGCACACCGTCCACTTCCACGGTTTCCACAGCGCCTACATGGATGGCGTCGCCGGTCACGGCCGCGGATCCATCCATCCCGGCGAGACGTTCACCTACGAGTTCGACGCCGGCCCGTTCGGCTGCCACCTGTACCACTGCCATGCGATCCCACTGAAGAGGCACATCCACAAGGGGCTCTACGGAGCGTTCATCGTCGACCCGGACCCCGACAAGCATCCGGAGCAGCGGGACGTCGCACGCAGCCGCCTGCTGGGCACGCCCGAGAACGCCAGGTGGCAGGAGTTCCTGATGGTCATGAACGGGTTCGACACGAACTTCGACGACGAGAACGAGGTCTACGCGGTCAACACGGTGGCGCACGAGTTCATGAAGCGGCCCATCCCCGTCGACAGGGACAGGCCCATCCGCGTGTACCTCGTGAACATCACCGAGTTCGATCCCATCAACTCGTTCCACCTGCACGGCAACTTCTTCGACTACTACGACCACGGCACCACGCTCACGCCCACGCTCAAGATGGTCGACACGGTCATGCAGTGCCAGGCGCAGCGGGGCATCCTCGAGATGTCGTTCGCCGGCTACGAACCTGGTCAGTACATGTTCCACGCGCACCAGTCCGAGTTCGCCGAGCTCGGCTGGATGAGCGCGTTCGAGGTGGCCTAGATGGACGCCGCTCTCCCCGCACGCACGCAGCGCTACGCCTGGGCGTGGGCGCTCGTCCCCCTGGCCTTGTTGGCCGCGCTGATCTGGTGGTTCCTGGTCAGCGATCCGTTGGCGCCGCTCAGCGTGGCGGTGCCGCCGATCGAGGAGCTCACCGTCGAGCGCACCACGCTCGACGACACCGGCATCCACCTGAGCGTCCGCGCCGACGGCAGCGAACCGCTCTCCATCGCGCAGGTCCAGGTGGACGGGGCGTACTGGGCGTTCTCGCAGGACCCGCCCGGGCCGCTGTCGCGGCTGGAGCGGGCGCGCGTGGACGTGCCCTACCCATGGGTCGAGGGCGAGACGCATCACATCACGTTCGTGACGCGCAACGGCGTGCCGTTCGAGCACACGATCGAGGTAGCCACCACGTCACCCGCCTTCGGCTGGCAGCGGTTGCTGGCGTTCGCGCTCCTCGGCATCTACGTCGGCGTCGTTCCGGTCGCTCTAGGCCTGCTGTTCCACCCGTACCTCCGCACCCTCGGCAGGCGCGGTCTGCACTTCCTGCTGTCGCTGACCGTTGGCCTGCTCGCCTTCCTGTTCGTGGACACGATCCAGGAAGGGCTCGAGCTGGCGGCTGGTGCAGCCGGGGCGTTCCAGGCCTCGGCCATGGTCTGGCTGGCGGCGGGCCTGTCGTTCCTGGTGCTGCTGGCCATCGGCAGGCGCAAGGGCCGACCGGAGGGCCTGTCCCTGGCTTACTTCCTTGCCCTCGGGATCGGACTGCACAACTTGGGCGAAGGGCTGGCGATCGGCGCCGCCTACGCCGTGGGCCAGGCGGCGCTGGGGTCCTTCCTGGTCGTCGGGTTCACGCTGCACAACATCACCGAGGGGATCGGCATAGCGGCGCCACTGGCGCGGCGGTCCGTGAGGATCGGGACCTTCCTCGCCCTCGGGTTGATCGCCGGCGGGCCCGCCATCGTCGGCACGTGGGTAGGGGCGTTCGCCTTCGAGCCTCAGTGGGCCGCCCTGTTCCTCGGGGTGGGCGCCGGCGCGATCCTGCAGGTGATGGTCGAGGTGGGCGGGTTGTTGACGCGCGGCGTGGAGGGGGTTCGCGAGGGTGCCCGGGTTGCCGGGGCCGGCTGGGCCTCGCCGACGAACCTCGCCGGCTTCGCTCTCGGCGTGGTGATCATGTACGCGACCGGGTTGCTCGTCAGCGTGTAGTCGTCGGCGGTGGCGGATGGTCCGGCGGTCGTTGTCGGGTTGCGGCCGCCACCCAGCACCTGGGGCCCCTTTCCAGTCGGGGTGCCACTACCAACCTTCTGAATGGTGCCGCCTGGGCGCTCCCTGAAGACCCCGTTCCCACCGCAACTTTCAGGCAAGCGCGACCTTGCCTTTTGCACTAGGTTGGTAGTGGCTCTGCACCCGAAAATACCTGAGCCTCCGCGCCCGAGCGGGCCCCTCTTCCTGCGTTCGCCCATCGCCGCGCCAAAACGGGCGAACCCCCTACTGCCCCCGCATCCGAGGGTCAAGCGCATCGCGCAGGATGTCGCCCATGAAGTTGAACGCCAGCACCACCAT
>DASVCK010000195.1:0-2289 GCA_036381675.1 Trueperaceae bacterium
CACTCTCGCCTCCTCGATGACGTCGTGGCCGGGCGCTACGCCGGCCGTCTCCAGCAGCCCGGCCAGCGCGGCCCTCTGCAGGGCCGGCGACTCTCCGGCCAGGGCTGCCGCGCTCAGGCTGCGGTCTCCGTAGCGTTGTCGCGACAACGCCGCCAGGGCGTCGCGGGCGTCCGCCAGGCTGGCGGCGATCCGGGCCAGGTTGGTCGTAGCCTTGGGGTAGCGGCTCCTCAGCAGCGGGACCACCTGATGGCGCAACCACGCGCGCTCCTGCCCGTGCACGTCCAGGTTCGTCTCGTCCTCGCGCCACGGTTGACCTATCCCCGTCAGGTACGCCTGCAGCTGCTCCCGGCCGACGCCCAGGAGGGGCCTGACGACCATCCCGCGGCGCGGGGGCATGCCGGCCGGGAAGGCGACCCCACGTGCGGCCTGGCGCAGGAACGTCTCGGCCTGGTCGTCGCGCGTGTGGGCTACCACGATCCCATCGGCTCCCGTTTCGCCGGCAGCCCTGTGTAGGAACGAGTACCGCACGCGCCTGGCGGCGTCTTCGAGGTTCCAGCCGCGCTCCTCCGCCACGGCGGCTACATCCACGGCCGTGGACACGAGCTGCACGCCCAGGGCGTCGCAGAGCTCGATTACGAAGCGCGCGTCCTCGGCCGACGACGGTCGCAGACGATGGTCCACGTGAGCGGCGACGACGTCGCGGTCGGCAGCCAGCAGCAGCCGCAGCGCTGCCACGGAGTCGGAACCGCCCGAGACGGCCACCAACCAGCGCCCGCCCTGCGGCATGAGGCCGTCGAGCGCGGTCGTTACCAGGTCGACCAGCGACACACGCGGACTGTATCGCAGGGCCACGGGCGCGAACTCGCGCCCAGGACGTAAGCTCGGTCCATGACGGTTACCGTGATCGTCCTGGACTCCGTGGGCGTGGGCGCGCTGCCGGACGCCGAGGGCTTCGGCGACCCGGCGCACGGCGGCGACGCTGGGTCGCACACCCTCGACCACACCCTGGAGCGCGCGCCGGTCCCGCTGCCCAACCTCACCGCGCTCGGCCTCGGCAACGTCGAGGGCGTGGCATCGCTGCCCGCCGTGCGAGGGCCGCTCGCCAGCCATGGCCGGATGCGCGAGCTCTCGCCCGGCAAGGACACCACGACCGGCCACTGGGAGTTCATGGGCGTCGTCCTCGACCATCCCTTCAGGACCTTCGAGCGCTTCCCGAACGAGGTGATGGCCCGGTTCGACGCGGCCACGGGCCGAGGGCACCTGGGCAACTTCCCGGCATCCGGCACCGAGGTGATCGCTGACCTGGGCGAGGAGCACATCCGGAGCGGCTTCCCGATCGTCTACACCAGCGCCGACAGCGTCTTCCAGGTCGCGGCACACGTGGACGTCGTCCCGCTCGAGACCCTCTACGCCTGGTGCGAGGCCGCGCGCGCGATCCTCGTCGGGGAGAACGCGGTGGCTCGCGTCATCGCCAGGCCCTTCACCGGCGAGCCCGGCGCGTTCGTGCGGCTCGGCGGCGCCAGGCGTGACTTCTCGCTGGCGCCGGAGAGCGCCACCGTGCTCGACGTGCTGAAGTCCCTCGGCCGGGAAGTGGTCGGCATCGGGAAGATCCCAGACATCTACGCCCACCGCGGGTTCACCAGGGAGGTCAAGGCGGGCACGAACCAGGAAGGCGTGGAGGCCACCCTGCGCGCCATGGCCGCCGGGGTGGACGGCCTGGTGATGGTGAACCTCGTCGAGTTCGACTCCGTCTACGGTCACCGGCGCGATCCCGAGGGCTACTCACGAGCCCTGGCCGAGCTCGACGCCCGCCTGCCGGAGCTGCTGTCAGAGGTACGCACCGGCGACGTCCTCATGCTGGTGAGCGACCATGGCAACGACCCCACCTGGCACGGCACTGACCACACGCGGGAGCACGGCCTGCTGCTCGCCTACTCACCCGGCGCGCCCGGCGTCGATCTCGGCACGCGCGCGAGCTTCGCCGACGTGGGCGCCACCGTGGCGGACCTGCTCGGCGAGGTCTGGGGCGGCCCGGGCAAGAGCTTCGCGTCGGCGCTGCGTGCGCCTATGTGATCCCCGGCGCAGCTCTTTAGCACGCCACGGAAACGGCGCGCCCCAACCTGTCGGGGCGCGCCGCTCAAAGTCGCTAGATAGGGGCCGCTTGAAGGCCCGCTAGCACCGCGACCCTAGCGGGGTCGCGGACGGTGGTTCACTGGGTGACGAGCTCGATCAGGGCTTCCTGTACCCCGTCCCCGCGGCGGTTGACCAGCTTCAGGATGCGCGTGTAGC
>DASVCK010000196.1:0-7962 GCA_036381675.1 Trueperaceae bacterium
AGGCGGTGGGCTTCGGCCGGACGCACAAGCGCATGTACGAGGAGCTCATGCCGGACGACCACCCCATCGAGCTGGTGCGCTGGCAGGTCGCCAACTCCTACATGGGCCGCGCTGGCCTGATCAACTCGGGTGGAGCGTCAGGCGGCGCCAACGACTACGAGGAAGCCGTGTTGACGGCAGTACTGAACAAGCGCGGCGGTGGCACCGGGCTCATCTCGGGCCGCAAGGCGTTCCAGCGGCCGATGAGCGAAGGGGTCAGGCTGCTCAACCTTATCCAGGACGTCTACCTGGACGAGAGCATCACCGTCGCCTGAGGGCCAAGGCCCTGCGCCTCGGCCAGCTTGCGGAAGGCCCCGGCCTCGTTGGCCATGAGCTCGTCCCAGGTGCCCGACTCGACGAACCGGCCGCCCTCCATGACGTGGATCACGTCGGCCTCGCGCACCGTGGAGAGCCTGTGCGCGATGACGACGAGGGTCACGTGACCGTGTAACGACCGGATGGCCTGCTGCACGCGCTCCTCGTTGGCGGCATCCAGGTTGCTCGTGGCCTCGTCGAGGACCAACAGGTCGGGGTGCCGCAGCAGCGCCCTCGCGAGCGCCAAACGCTGGCGCTCACCGCCGGAGAGCTTGGCCCCTCTGTCTCCCACGACCGTGTCGAGTCCCTCGGGCAGGTCACGCACGAACCCGGCTGAGGCCAGGTCTATCGCGCGCCACAGGTGGGCGAGGTCGGCCGTCGGCTCTGCCACGAGCAGGTTCGCCTTGACCGTGTCGTGGAACAGGAAGACGTCCTGAGCGACGTACGCCACGCGCCGCCGCCACGCTCGCCGCTGCCGGGGCTCGAGCGGCACGCCGTCCAGCAGGATGGCGCCTTCGTCCGGTTCGAGCAACCCTATGAGCAGGTCGGCGAGCGTGCTCTTGCCGCCTCCCGAGGGACCCACGATCGCCGTCGTGCGCCCCGCTGGCACGCTCAGGCTCAAGCCGCTGATGACGGGCAGGCCGTCCTGACCCTCGTAGCGGAAGTGGACGCCTTGCAGCTCGATGGCTTCCCTGACCTCGGGGAGCTGCTGCGGGGCCGCCGTGGGTTCGCGCTCCCTCTCCAGCTCCGCGAGGGCCTTCTCCGTGTTGTCGAGGGCAGGCAGCTGGCTCACGAGCCCCTGGAAGCTCCGCTGTAGGCCGATAAGCATGGGCACGAGGCGGGCGAACAGGTAGAGGAGGGTCAGTAGGGCGGCGGGGGTGATGCTCTCGAGGCGCAGCGCGACGTATACGATCGCCGAGAGCGCGACGGCGGACCCCACCTGCAGAGCGAAGCCGACGCCGGCCTGTTGCCTGGCCAGCCCGACCATGGCGTCTGCCGTGGCGACGGAACGGCTGGTGAACCGGTCAACGCTCTCTGGCTCGAGCCCGTGCGCCTTGAGCGTCTTGAGCCCGCTCAGCTGGTCTCCGACGACGCCGTAGAGGTCGCGGTAGGCGTCGGAGACGGCCTTGCCTCTGGCCTTGGCGCGTTTGGAGAGCGGTGCGGTGGCGCCGATCAGCAGCGCTCCGGCCGCCAGCACGATGAGGGTGAGCAGCGGCGAGAGGTACACGGCGACGGCCAGGTGGATGAGGGCGAGGAGGGCACGCGAGACGAGCCCCACCAGGCCCGCAGCCGCCGCGCCGACGCGTTCGATCTCGTTCAGCAGCAGGTGCGAGTGGTCCGATGACCTCTTGCCCACCAAGTGGCGCCAGTTGGCGCTCGCCATGGCGTCGAACACCCGCACGCGCAGGTCGGTCACGAAGCGCTGGTAGTAGCGTTGCTCGAGAACAGACTGGGCGCGTTGCAGAGCGGCCGTGAAAGTGAGGACGAGGGCGTTCAGAGTGAGCAGCGCCGCCGCGGTGGGCTGTACCCCGACCGCGTCGAAAGCGCGCGAGACCGCGGTCACGAGTGCCGCGGTGGACCCCCCCGCCGCGTCGACGCCCACGAGGGAAAGCAGCGGCACCAGTAGGACGAGGCTGGCGCCGGCGGTAAGGCTGGATGCCACCGCCAACAGAAGCAGGACGATCAGTCGCGAGCCGAGCGACGCGCGCAGCAAGCCGGCTATGCGGCCGAGGGCCCTGACATCACCCATGCCTAGCGGTGACGCTCCAGGTTGGCCCGCTGCAGGACCTGGGAAGCGAGCTCCTCCACGCTCACGTTCGTGGTCTCGAGGTACGGCAGGTTGTGCCTCCGGAAGAGGCGCTCCGCGCGACTGACCTCGAACTCACAGCGCTCCAGTGACGCGTAGCCGGTGCCAGGGCTGCGCTTCATACGCAGCTCGTGGAGGCGGGCCGGGTTGATGGTGAGCCCGAACAGCTTGCCGCGGTGCGCCACGAGCGCCTTCGGTAGGGCGTCGGTCTCCAGGTCCTCCTCGACCAGAGGGAAGTTCGACGCCTTCACTCCGTAGGTCATTGCCAGGTAGAGAGAGGTGGGGCTCTTGCCGACGCGGGAGACACCAACCATGACGACGTCGGCGGTGTCGTAACGCTTCACGTTCGAGCCGTCGTCTGTCGCCAGTGAGAACTCCACGGCGTCTATGCGGGCCTGGTAGCGCGCCAGGTCGCGGATGCTGTGCGCCGCGCCCACCACGGTCTCGGCCGGCTGGCCCAGCGCCTCCTCGAGGCGAGCGGCGTACGGCTCGAACAGGTCGAAGTGGACCGCGGCCGCCTGAGCCACCAGCCGGCGCACCGAGGGCTCGGTGATCGTGCTGAACACGATGGGCGGTTCGGGCAGCCGCGCGAACTCGGCCACGACCTCGTGCGCCCTCGCCTCGGTGGTCACGAACGGCTTCGTGTACGTCTCCAGGTCGATGTGGTCGAAGCGGGACAGCAGGCTCTGCCCGACGACCTCGGCCGTAACTCCGGTGTGGTCCGAGACGAAGTAGACGTGCTTCTTGCCCCGGACGCCGGCCGCCCGCTGTGCCACGCTCTCCTCCTTGGCTCACGACGAGCTTACGTCGTTCGCTACCCTATGAGACACGGGGATGACACGCCATGGTTCAGGCAGCTACGGAGGCTGACGTGCAGCACATTGTTGACTTCGGATCCGTCGGTATGGGTGACGTGGCCCGCGTGGGCGGGAAGAACGCCTCCATCGGCGAGATGCTTGCCAACCTCTCGGCCGCCGGAGTGAGGGTGCCGGGCGGCTTCGCCACGACGGCGGATGCCTACAGGGCGTTCTTGGCCCAGGACGGCCTGGTAGACCGCGTGCGTGAGCTGTTATCAGACGTGGACGGGAACGACGTTGCCCTCCTCTCCGAGCGCGGCAGGCAGGTGCGTGAGCTGATCCTCGCTACCCCTCTGCCGGACGACCTGCGCAGCGGCGTGAGGTCAGCGTACGAGGCGCTCGGCCGGGAGACAGGGGGCGACGTGGCTGTCGCCGTGCGGTCCTCGGCCACGGCCGAGGACCTGCCGGAGGCGTCCTTCGCCGGGCAGCAGGAGACGTTCCTCAACGTGGTGGGCTTGTCCGCCGTCGAGGACGCGATCAGGAAGGTGTTCGCCTCGCTGTTCACCGACAGGGCGATCAGCTACCGGCTGCATCAAGGCTTCGCGCACGAGGACGTCGCTCTGTCCGCCGGCGTCCAGCGCATGGCGCGGAGCGACATCGGCGCTTCAGGGGTGGCGTTCACGCTCGACACCGAGTCCGGGTTCGCCGGTGCGGTGTTCGTGACCGCCGCGTACGGGCTGGGCGAGCTACTGGTGCAGGGAGCCATCAACCCTGACGAGGTCTACCTGTACAAGAAGGCTCTGAGGGAGGGACGCCCCGCCGTGCTGTCCCGGCAGCTGGGATCGAAGTCCGAGAAGATGGTCTACGCCGCCGGCGGCGGCGTGGAGCGGGTGCCGGTACCCGCAGCAGACAGGATGCGCTTCGCCCTCTCCGACGCTGACCTGCACGAGCTGGGCCGTCAGGCTCTGGCCATCGAGGACCACTACGGCCGGCCCATGGACATCGAGTGGGTCAAGGATGGGCAGGACGGGCACATCTACGTGGTCCAGGCGCGGCCCGAGACCGTCCAGAGCCGCTCCGGCCGCGTCCTGACGCGCTACCGCATGAAGGGCGGCGGCAGGCCGTTGGTGGTTGGCCGTGCCGTGGGCTCCAAGGCAGCGACAGGCATGGTTCGGGTCGTGGAGCACGCCAGCGAGATGCACCGCGTGCAGGAGGGCGACGTGCTCGTCACCGACATGACCGACCCCGATTGGGAGCCCGTCATGAAGCTGGCCGCCGCCATCGTGACCAACCGCGGCGGGCGCACCTGTCACGCCGCGATCATCGCGCGCGAGCTGGGCATCCCGGCCGTGGTCGGCACGGGGGACGGCACGGAAGCTCTACAGGACGGCGCCGTGGTCACGGTCAGCTGCGCCGAAGGAGACGAGGGCAAGGTCTACCAGGGGAAGCAGGAGTTCGACGTCCAGAACATCGAGCTGGACGCCATGCCGGAGCTCGCCGTGAAGCTGATGATGAACGTGGCGTCACCCGACCGCGCTTTCGCCTTCGCGGCGATCCCGAACCAGGGGGTCGGTCTGGCGCGCCTGGAGTTCATCGTCAACAACGCCGTCGGCGTGCACCCGAACGCTCTCCACGCGTGGCCGGAGGTCACCGAGGAGGTCAAGGCGGAGATCGAGGCCAGGGCTGCCGGCTACGAGAGTCCCAAGACTTTCTACGAGGAGAAGCTCAAGGAGGGGATCGCGACGATCGCGGCGGCCTTCGATCCCAAGCCCGTCATCGTACGGCTCTCCGACTTCAAGTCGAACGAGTACGCCCACCTGATCGGCGGTTACGCCTACGAGCCGACGGAAGAGAACCCCATGATCGGGTTCCGGGGTGCCTCCCGCTACCGCTCGGAGCGCTTCGCGGCGCCGTTCGCCGCCGAGTGCCGCGCCCTGCGGCGCGTGAGGGACGAGATGGGCCTGACGAACGTCGAGGTGATGATCCCGTTCGTGCGCACGGTCCCCGAGCTGTTGCAGGTGCTCGAGGTCATGGCCTCGAACGGCCTGAGGCGCGGCGAGAACGGCCTGCGCGTGATCATGATGTGCGAGGTGCCGTCCAACGCGGTGCTGGCGGACCAGTTCCTCGAGCACGTGGACGGGTTCTCGATCGGCTCGAACGACCTCACCCAGTTCACGCTGGCTCTCGACCGTGACTCCGGCCTGGTGGCCGACCTCTTCGACGAGAGGGACCCGGCGGTCAAGGCTCTCGCCTCCCAGGCGATCCGCGCCTGCAAGGAGCGCGGGAAGTACATCGGCATCTGCGGTCAGGGTCCATCCGATCACCCCGACTACGCGCAGTGGCTCCTGGAAGAGGGCATCGACTCGATCAGTCTCAACCCGGACACGGTGCTGGAGACCTGGCTGTTCCTGGCGGGCGAGCGAGAGGCCGCCTGAGGCAGGCGGCGTCTCCCGCTCCCGTCGCGATCGCCGCCTGAGCGGGCGCGTGGCGCCCACGTCGCGGCAACCCTCAGATGCAGGTCTCGGTGCCGGAGTCCGCGCCCGAGTAACCCTCTGCCGGCACGAACTCGAAGCCGTAGCCGCCCTCGTACAGCGTCAGGTGTAGTACGCCGTACTCGCCATCGATCTGCTTGAGGCTGGTCGGGTAGGTATCCGCGTTCTCGTAGAGGCTGCGTCCGCCCATGCCGGCGATGATCAGTCGCACGCCGTTCGGGTCCGGGTTGTTGCTGGGGTCGACGGGAGCGAACCGCTCGTACGAGTGCTCGTCCCCCGCCAGCATCAGGTCTACGCCGGCGGCGTAGGCGGCGGCGAACAGGTCCGCGACCTCGGGGCTGTCGCCGTTCCTGCCCTTGTTGAAGCGCGGCTCGTGCATGGCGACCAGCGTGCACTTGTCGCCTGCTGCCGCCAGCTCGGATACGAGCCACTGGTACTGGGCGGAGCCCTCGTCGCAACCCCCGACGACGCGGTCGCAGACGGCGTTGAGAGCGATTACCCGCCACGGGCCCAGGTCGTAGGCGTAGTAGCCCTTGTTCGGGTCGTTGGCGCCCTCGATGCCCGCGGCCTTCAACCGGTTCCAGACGCCGTTCTCGGCGAAGTAACCGAAGTAGCCGGCCGCGCTGCCCTCGGCGTTGTACTCGTGACCACCGAGGATGGGGTAGACGCGGTCGTTCAGCTGCCCCCAGGAGAGGTGGTACGAGTTCCTGAACGCGTTGAGCGACCCCTCGTTGTACTGGAGATCGCCCAGGACGATGACAGCGTCCGGGTCCAGATCGAGCGCGGCCTGGGCGGTCCACTTCTGCATGCACATGTCGTTGGCGCCGTTACCCTCGTTGAAGTTGGCGTCACCGGGGGTACAGGCGATATCGCCGACGGCTACGAGGGTGACCGTCTCAGGCTCCGGGTCGGGGTCAGGGTCGGGATCAGGGTCCGGGTCGGGATCGGGATCAGGATCAGGGTCCGGGTCGGGATCTGGCTCAGGCTCTTCCGCGGACACCGTCACGAGCGCGAAGTCCTCGGCCGGCGGATCCGAGTCGAGGTACACCGTCACCGTTACCTCACCGGGCTCGTCGGGAGCGTGCAGCACGGCGGTCGTGCCCGTTGTCTCGAGGGTGCCCGCCGTAGCGCTCCAGATGAGCGGCACGTCGTCGCCGTTCGACACGGAGGCGGTGAACTGCACTGTGCCGGACAGACCTGTCGTCGCCGACTTGGGGCTCAGGGCCACGGCAGGGTCCGCCTGCGGCGGCTTGAACAGGTCGCATGCGCTCAGGGCGAACAGGGCGCCGAAGGCGAGCCCGAACTGGCGGGCACGCAACGCCACGGTCCCCGGCTGCTTCGCTCTATGTTCCATCCATGGATGGTTGCGCGCACAGCGTGAGGAGCATGTGACCATTGTGGTCCAGGTTCGTGATCTACCCAGCAACGGTCTCGCAACGAACTAGCTTCGACGAGAGCGGCGCCCCTCTCGGAGCGCCGTCCCTCACGCGTTTTCTTTGGTGGAGCTGAGGGGATTCGAACCCCTGACCTCGTGAGTGCGATTCACGCGCGCTCCCAACTGCGCCACAGCCCCAAGCGTTCATCAGTGTACAACGCCGGGCCAAGCCGCGTGTGCGCCGGACGTTGGCCACGACGGCCCGGATGGTGAGTTCCCGCTAGCGGTCGAGCATGTACTTCAGCGGGTCGATGGGCTCCCAGGAGTACCGCTGGCCCGGAACGGGCAGGGCGACCTCGAAGTGCAGGTGCGGCGCGGTGGCGGCCGCGTTGCCCGTGTTGCCCACGTAGCCGAGAACGGTGTCCGTCCCCACGCGTGAGCCGCGCTCTATGCCGGGAGCGATGGAATCGAGGTGCGTGTAGAAGTAGCGCACGCCGTCGTCCCCGATCACCGTGACGGAGATGGCCGCCTCGTTCGCTCGCCACACTTCTCCCGGGGCCGCAGCCCGGATGGGCGTGCCGCGCTCCGCGAGGATGTCGACGCCCAAGTGAGTCCTGTTTGCTCCCCGCGGGTCTCCGAACGTGTGCGGGACGTCCGCTACCTTCACGCCTTCGACCGGCATGAAGTAGATGGGTGGAGAGGCGGCTTGATCGGGAGCTTCCTCTGCACCTCGGGGCATGGAGGTGGGCTCAGGTGGTGTGGGGCCATGCGAGTCCGCTTCCTGACTCGCTGCCTGCGGCTCACTCGGCGCCGGCGCTCGGTCGAGCTCCGGCGTATGGATGGTTGCCTCCAAGGACGGCGCGGCCTCGACTTCCCGTTCGCTGGGCCAGGCAGGGGCAGGGAACAGCAGGGTGGCCACCGCGACCAGTGCCAGGACCAGCGGGAGGGCTAACGCCATGGAACAAGGCTAGCCGCCCATACCTGCGAGTCCCGTTACGTCCGTGTGAGACGGGACTTATATGTCCTACACGAACGCCGCGATCATCCCTGCCGGAGTGGCCCGGGCAACAGATGCTCGGGGAAGTTCTGGTAGGCCACGTAGCGCGTGAAGCGCTCGATGGCCCGCGTGCCCACGGA
>DASVCK010000197.1:0-6656 GCA_036381675.1 Trueperaceae bacterium
CGAGCAGCGCACGCAGGCCCTGGAGCTTCATGCTCAAAGTCTAGCGGCGGCTCGCGTCCTGAGCCTCGCGTCGGCTTCGCGCCTCGCCGGAGAGAGACGCACCGCCTCGCCGTCCAGACGGGACACGGCCTGGCGCAGCTCGGTTAGGAACTGCTCCGCGATCTCGGTGACCTGCCGGACCTCGCGCTCGCGCCGGCGCGCGTCGCGGTAGCTGAACTGGCGGGACCACTCGTAGGCCAGCTCGCGCGGCGTGATGGTGAAGAGCCGTTGGGCGCCGACCTTTCTGAGGAACGGTTCATCGAACAGCGAGTCGTGCCAAACCGGATGCATCTGTGCGAAGAGCTTGGTCGTCATCTGAAGCGCGCGCTCCTCGCGCCGCGCCTGCCGGTACTCGAGAACCGCCTCCTTGAACATCTGCCAGCGCGTCATGTGCGCCTCCTCGCTCCGGTTGAACGGGGCCGCCCGCTTGGGGGAGCCGTGCTCGGCGAAGGTAGCGGCGCGGGCTTTGCACGCGCAAAAGCCCCTCTCGATGCGTCGCGAAGTTCCATCGACTTGGCCGATGTATCGTGCCCCGCACATGCTCAACCGGGTCCTCACCACCGTCGCGGGTCGCGCCGCGCCTGGGTTGACCGAGGGCGCTGTAGACTTCCTCCGGTTCGGCATCAAACAGGTGCGGGCATGCGTGTTCGCGGGCTCGTTCTTCGTGCTGCTGTTCCTGTCGCACCACGTGACCTTCGGGCTTCACCGTTACGACTTCCTGTTCCTGTCGGCCGTGGCGCTTCAGGTCGTGCTGCTAGTCACGCGGGTCGAGACCTTCGACGAGTTCAAGACCATCGTGGTCTTCCACCTGCTGGGGTTCGTCCTCGAGGCATTCAAGACGCACCCGTCCATAGGGTCATGGCACTACCCGGAGCCGGGCATCTTCAAGGTTCTCGGCGTGCCTCTGTACAGCGGATTCATGTACGCGGCCATAGGCAGCTACATGGCGCAGTCCTGGCGCCTCCTCAAACTGCGGCTCTCCGGCTACCCGCGCATCGGCCTCGCGGCCACCCTATGTGCGCTGATCTACCTGAACTTCTTCACCCACCACTTCATCTACGACTTCAGGTACGTGCTCATGGTCGCGGTCGTGGTGCTGTTCTGGCGGACCCGGGTGCACTTCACGGTCTCGCGGCGCGAGTACTGGATCCCCATGGTGTCGGCGTTCGTGCTCATCGCCTTCTTCATCTGGGTAGCGGAGAACATGGCCACGTTGCTCGGCGCGTGGAAGTACCCGGACCAACTCATCACCTGGACCACCGTCTCGCTGCACAAGATCGGCTCCTGGTCGCTGCTCGTGATCGTCAGCCTGATCCTCGTGGCGGAGCTGAAACGCGTGAAGGAGCGGCTCGAGCACGCGGGCGGCTAGCTTGCTGGCTTGGTCTTGCCCCTATGCACCGCTCGACGGTGCTCGACTTACAGACCCGATACGAACCGCTCCACGATGTCGGCCCACGAAGCACGAGCTTCTTGACTTCGCTCGAAGGTCGGAAGGCCAGTTAGCGTCACGATCAGCGAGGCGGCGCCGGTCTTCTTGGGCTCACTGGTCACCTGCACGCCCGAGCCGTCCTCGCCCTTCACGCGCCAGTTCATGCGCTTGTCCGTGCCGCTGACGCGGGGCTCTCCCGAGACGAGCGAGAGGACCTCCTCGTCGGAAGCGGCGAACGCGGTCCAGCTGTCCATGAGCTCCTCCATGGCGAGCGCAGTCGACTTGCTGACGCTCGTCTGGAACGTGCCGTCCTGGGCTTGGCCCGGCACCCGCCTGCCGACGTGCTGCTCGTAGGCCACCGTCAGCGACTGCGCCCACCAGCCCGGGTTGTCCACCTTGCCGGCCAGTTCTGCCTCGACCCTCGTGGCCAGGTCCTTGTGATCCAGGTCCTTGGCCCCCGCCGCTTCCAAGCTGCGTAGCCACTCGTCCCAGTTGCGTCCGGTGGCGCGCTCGATCGCCTCGATGTTCGCGGGCTTCGCCATGCCTGACTATGCACTGCCGGCCCGCATGGCCGCCAGGCGCGACCGCCACCTAGCCCGCACGGCTACCGGCCGCGGCCGGCACCGGAGCCGCTGCTATGATTCGCGCCACTCATGCTCGGGTACCTGGGGCGTCGTTGCTTGTTGGCGGTGCCGACGCTGTTCGGAGTCGCCCTCATCGTCTTCTTCCTGATGCGCGCCGTGCCCGGTGACGTCGTGACGAACCTCGTCGGGCTCGAGGGGAACGTCTCGGCGGAGCGGCTGGCGGAGCTGCGCCGCATGTTCGGCTTGGACCTGCCCGTCCACGTGCAGTTCGGCCAGTGGGCTTCGGCGGCCTTGCAAGGCGACCTGGGCAGCTCGCTGCGCACCGGCCGGCCCATCGCGCTAGACCTCGCGCTGCGCTTCCCCGTCACTCTGGAGCTGACGCTGCTGAGCCTGGTGGTCGCCCTCATAATCGCGCTGCCTGTGGGTGTGGCCGCTGCTCTGAACCGGGGCAGATGGCTTGACCACCTGGGCTCCGTCTTCGCACTGCTGGGGCTCAGCATCCCTGGCTTCTTCCTCGGGATCCTGCTGATCCTGCTGTTCTCGCTGAAGCTGCAGTGGCTCCCGCCGGCCGGGTACGTGCCGCTCGCAGAGCAGCCGCTCACGAACCTAAGTCACATGATCCTCCCGGCCCTGTCGCTGGGCCTGATCCTGGCGGCGGCGACCGCGCGCATCGTGCGCTCGACGCTCCTCGAGACGCTCGGCCTCGACTACGTGAGGACGGCCAGGGCGAAGGGGTTGTCGGAGCGCGTGGTCGTATTGCGCCACGCCCTGCGCACCGCGCTCATCCCGGTTGTGACGGTCGTCGGACTCCAGTTCGGCCAGCTGCTGGGCGGGGCCGTGATCATCGAGCAGGTGTTCAGCCTGCCCGGCGTCGGCCGCTTCGCCCTCGAGGGCATCAACCTGCGCGACTACCCGGTCGTGCAGGGCGCCGTGCTGCTCATCGCCGCGGCTTTCGTGCTGGTGAACCTACTGGTCGACATCCTGTACGCAGCCATCGACCCGAGGGTGCGCTATGGCTGACGGCGCCGGCCTGGCACAGCCAGCCGAGCTGGATCGCCCCGAGCTGAGTCGTGGGCGCGTCCGGTGGCGCACCTTCAGGGCGGCGTTCTCGGGCACCGGAGCGGTGGGCGGCGTCATAGTCCTGATCGTCACCCTGGCGGCCGTGTTCGCGCCGTGGGTGGCGCCGTACGACCCGGTCCTGCTCGATCCGCCGGCGCGTTTGCTCGGTCCCACCGCCGAGCACTGGCTTGGCACCGACCAGTACGGCCGCGACACGCTCTCGAGGATCGTCTACGGCGGCCGTGCCTCACTGTCCGTAGCGGCGGCGTCGACGCTGTTCGCGCTGCTGGTGGGCGGCACGCTGGGCGTGCTGGCCAGCTTCTACCGCGGCTGGGTCGACGGCCTGATCATGCGCGTCACCGACGTGCTCCTGTCGTTCCCCGCCATCCTGTTGGCGATCGCCCTACTGGCGTTCCTCGGGCCCGGCTTCGTGAACCTCGTCCTGGCCATCGGGCTCGTCTACGTCGGTCCGTTCGCGCGGGTGGCGCGCGGAGCGGTGCTCACGGTGAGGGAGGAGCTGTTCGTCGAGGCCAGCCGGTCCTTGGGCAGCCGCGACTGGCGCGTCCTGCTGAGGGCCGTCCTGCCCGCCGCCGCGGCGCCCATCATCGTCGAGGTGACGCTGCGCCTCGCCTACGGCATCCTCGCCGAGGCGTCGCTGTCCTTCCTCGGGCTCGGCACGCAGCCCCCGGCCGCAAGCTGGGGCCTGATGGTGGCTGAGGGACGACGCTTCCTCTCACTCAGTCCTTGGGCGACCGTGGCGCCGGGCCTCGCGATCATGCTCGTCGTCCTGGGCTTCAACCTCTTCGGCGACTCGCTCAGGGACGCGCTCGACCCACGCACGCGGGGACGTTAGTGCGGTGGTGACGGCAAGGGTATATCCTCATCGGCACGCTCGCTCGCATGGGAGGTTGTGTATGGTCCGTCGGTTGATAGTCCTGGCTCTCGTGGCGCTGCTCGGAGTCGCCCTCGCCCAGCCCAAGTACGGCGGCACGCTCATCGCAGGCATGCAGACGGACCCCGTGGGCCTGGACCCGCACATCACGAACGCGACCTCTACCCGCAATATGCTCGAGAACGTCTACGACACGCTCGTGATGTTCGACTCGAGCCTGCAGATCGTGCCCGGCTTGGCCGAATCGTGGGACGTGTCCGACGACGGCCTCACTTGGACCTTCCACCTGCGGGAGGGCGTGACGTTCCATGACGGCGACCCCCTGCAGGCGTCCGACGTCGCCTTCTCGATCAACCGGATCAAGGACCCGGCCATCGCCTCGCCGCGCGCTGACGATTTCGCGGTGGTCTCGAACATCGAGGCCCCCGATCCCGCCACCGTCGTCATGACGCTGTCCGAGCCGTTCAGCCCGCTGCTCTCGAAGCTGGCGGCCAGCCTCAACGTCGTCGTCTCGGAGGACGTCGTGGCCGCCAACGGAGACCTGCAGAACGTGGTCGTGGGTACGGGGCCCTTCAAGTTCGTCGAGTACGTGCCGCAGACCCGCATGGTCCTCGAGCGCAACCCCGACTACTGGGGCACCGACGCGGACGGCAACCAGCTGCCGTACTTAGACGGCATCACGTTCCAGTTCTACCCGGACCCCACCGCGCGCACCACCGCCATCCAGACCGGCAACGCCGACTTCATCGAGTACGTTCCCTCGGCGGACGTCGAGCTGCTCCGGTCCGATCCGAACGTCGAGGTCGTCGGCGGCCTGTCCGCCAACTTCCGCAGCATCTACTTCAACGTCGAGGTGCCGCCGTTCGACGACGTCAACGTGCGCCGCGCGATCTCCTACGCGATCGACGAGCAGGCCATCGTGGACCTGGCGCTGTTCGGTACCGGTGGCGTGGCGGCCACGGGCACGACGATCCCCGCCTCGAACTTCTACGGCATCCAGGACAGCCCGTACGTGGGGCGCGACCTGGAGGCGGCCCGCGAGGCTCTGGCACAGTCGGCCTACCCGGACGGCTTAGAGTTCGACCTCTACGTGACCAGCACCTACGACTTCCTTAGGACGCCGGCCGAGGTGATCCAGGCGAACCTCGCAGAGCTTGGCATCACCGCGAACATAGTCGCCGAGGACTGGACCATCTACCTGCCCAAGGCGCTGGAGGGCGACTTCGCCGCCACGATCCTCGGCGAGTCTGGCCAGAGCGACCCCGACGACTTCCTGTTCAACGTCTTCTACACGGACAACGGCGGCAACCTGGGCAACTTCAGCAACCCGGAGCTCGACGCGCTGCTGGAGCAGGGCCGCCAGGTGGCCGACCAGGAAGAGCGCCGCGCGATCTACGAGCAGGCGCAGGAGCTGATCCTGGACCTCGCGCCGCACGTCTTCCTGTTCCACTCCTCGCAGTTCGAGGCCCTGAGAAGCGACGTCATGGGCTTCGAGCACTTCCCGAACACCAGCTATCTCGGCCTGAGGACCACCTGGTTGGATAGGTAATCGTCTCGCCAATTCGCCGGGCCGTGGCTTCCGGTGCTGCCACTCGACTCAGTGCGGGCGTCGCGAAAGGCGGCGCCCGCCTTACTTCAAAGGATCACGCCACCTGAGGCCGCGGAATCGAGCGAAGTCTGTGTCTGTCGAGCAGACCTCCGCTTGGTGCTCGATCGCCAGCGTGGCAAGATGGGCGTCGGTCGTCAGGTTCCCGGCGGCGCCCAGGTCGGAGAGCAGTCCGAAGAGGATCTCCGCGTGTCTTGGCGTGGGCTCGACCACGATCGTGTACGGCTGTGCTAACCAGCTTCTGACGTGCGACACGGCGGTTTTGACGTCCAGGGGCCGTGCCACGACGCGTCTATGGGTCGTGATCCGGATGAAGCCGAGCAGGACGACCCAAGCGAGACCGACCGTCTGTGTGCCGCTGAGCAGATCTTCCAGCCACGCCTTCGCGCCCTCGTGCCGGCTCGAGTCGCTGTTGTACGCGTGGACGAGCAGGTTGACGTCGGGAACGATCATGTGATCTTCCCGACTGCGCGCTCCTCGACCTCCAGTTCGTCCAGCAACTGGTTGAGCTTGTCGTGATCGATGCCGGGCAAGATGCCGAGCGATCGGGGCTCCACCTCGAACCGGGTTGGCTCGGGAGGCTTACCCGCTAGCCCGAGGCCACGTCGCAGCCCCTCATTTACGACCGCCTTGAAGCTGTCGCCCCGGCGCTTCATCTCGCGCTCGATCGCATCTGCCACATCGCGGTCCAGGGTCAGGGTCGTGCGCATCACTTGCATACTGATGTCAGTGCTTGCTGATGTCAAGATGCGTCGTGACCAAACATGATGTATTCGCCGTTCACACCACGTTCACAACGCTTTCCTTGGGCCTCCACACCACCCTCCTACGCTCCGACCAAGCCGGGAAGACCCCGCGAGCGCCAGCACGCCAGCACGGCACGTGGCTGGGCGCGAAGCGGGCGGAACACCGGCAGGAAAGGAGCAAGGGATGGCATACGCGTTCGGATACGGCGCACACATGGGGTTCGGATTCGGGTTCCTCAACTTCCTGGGCACGATCCTCTTCATCATCGCGATCGTCTGGTTCATCAAGTTCTTGGTGAGG
>DASVCK010000198.1:0-7074 GCA_036381675.1 Trueperaceae bacterium
GCTCGAGCAGTTCGACCGCGCCGCCGAGCAGGTCGTGCTGGAACAGCGCACCTACTTCCTCTCCAACGCCGAAGCCGGCCAGCTCGCCGATGTCCTGCAGCAGACGGGCATCCTGACGAGCGGCGGCGAGGAAGGTCAGGCGAGCCGCCTCGAGGACTTCTCGGTCGTGGCCGAGCCGCGGACGAACAGCCTCATCGTCACGGGTCCAGCCGCGGTGCAGGCTCGACTCGCCGAGCTCATCCCGCAGCTCGACCAGGCACAGCGCCAGGTCAACATCCAGGTCCGCATCCAGGAGGTCAGCCGGTCCTTCTCGCAGGACTTCGGCCTCGACTTCAGCGGCGCTTTCGGCCAGATGCAGGCCAGCCTGCTCGACACCGGCCTGTCGTTCATCTTCGACATGACCTCGGCCGTCTCGAGCTTCAACATCATGGCGGTGCTCGACGCCCTCGAGTCGCAGGGGCTCTCGCGCCGCGTCGACGACGCCAACCTGACCCTGCTCGACAAGCAGGAAGGCATCCTCATCTCCGGCGGCAACGCCCGCATCCTGCTGCCCAACGCAGCCGGCGAGGCCGTGCTCGAAGAGGTGGAGTACGGGGTGCAGCTCACCCTGACCCCGCTCATCGGCGCCGACGGTCGCATCACGATCAACGTGAACGCCGAGGTCTCCGACCTGCTGCCCCCGCCCACGCCGGACGTCGTCCTGCACACCTCGACCCGGCGGGTGTCCACCACGGTCACCCTCGTGCCTGGCCAGACCGTGCTCCTCGGCGGCCTGATGCAGGACGAGATCATCATCACCAAGAGGCGCCTGCCGATCGTCGGGTCGATCCCGATCATCGGCGAGCTCTTCGGCTCCACGGAGACCGAGGAGACCTCGGGCGAGCTGCTCCTGATCATCACCGCCGACATCATCGAGTAGCTCGAGAGCGCCCCCGAGGCGCGAACATGGAACACGCCGCCAAGGACCCCGCCGGCTTCGCACCGGCGGGGTCCTCTCGCAGCTGTCAGAAGACGCCATGTCGCCGTGTGGGACGGGACTTATGGCCCGTGCTACGCTCCTATGAATGCTGAGGTACCTATCGGCCGGGGAGTCCCACGGCCCCTCCCTGACCGTGATCGTCGACGGCGTCCCCGCGGGTCTCGAGCTCGTAGCCACGGAGCACATCGACCCCTGGCTGCGCAGGCGCCAGGGCGGCTACGGGCGCGGTCAGCGCATGGTCATAGAGTCCGACGCCGCCACCCTCCTGGGAGGGGTGCGGGCGGGCCGAACGACGGGCTCTCCCCTGGCGATCAGCATCGCCAACCGCGATAACGCGAACTGGCGGGAGGTCATGGACCCCTTGCCGGGCAACGAGCCTCGCAAGAGGGCTCTCACCGAGCCCAGGCCGGGCCACGCCGACCTGGCCGGCGGGATCAAGTACGGCCACAAGGACCTGAGGGACGTGCTGGAGAGGGCCTCGGCCCGCGAGACCGCCAGCCGCGTGGCAGCCGGCGCCGTCGCGCTGCGGCTGCTGGACAGCGTCGGCGTCCAGGCCTGCGCCAGGGTGGTCAGCCTCGGAGGCATGGACTGCGACGGCGGCATGGACTGGTCGCGGGTGGCCGAGCTGGACGAGAGCCCGCTGCGCACCTTCGACCGAGAGGCCGAGGACTCGATCATCGACCGCATCGACGCCGCCAAGGAGTCGGGCGACACGCTGGGCGGCATCGTCGAGGCCCGCTTCCGCAACGTGCCCATCGGCCTGGGCTCGCACGTCCAGTGGGACCGCAAGCTCGACGGCCGCTTGGCCCAGGCCGTCATGAGCGTGCCCGCGATGAAGGGCTGCGAGATCGGTGACGGCTGGCGCAACGCCACGGTGCCGGGCAGCGAGGTGCACGACGCCATCACCGGGCGCGAGGGCGGCCGCTACGTGAGGGCCGGCAACCGCTCGGGCGGTCTGGAGGGCGGCATCACCAACGGGGAGGACCTGGTGGTGAGGGCCGCCATGAAGCCCATCGCGACGCTCATGCGGCCCCTGCCCACCGTGGACGTCGTGACCCACCAACCGGCCGACGCCGCCCGCGAGCGCTCGGACGTGACCGCCGTCCCGGCCGCATCCATCGTCGTGCTGGCGATGGCTTCCCTGGTGCTGGCCGACGCGCTGCTCGAGAAGTTCGGGGGCGACACCGTGCAGGAGGTCGTGGAGCGCGTGGAGTCCCACGTCGCCTACGCGTCGGCGTACTGATGACCTCGGTCGCTCCCAGGCGCCACCTGACGTCGGACCGCGTGGTCACGTGGTTGGCGATGGCTGGTTTCATGGGGACCGGCAAGAGCCGGATCGGCTGGGAGCTCTCGAGACGGCTGCAACTCACCTTCGTGGACACCGACAGGGTGATCGAGAGGGTCGGCTGCATGCGCATCACCGACATCTTCGAGCTGTACGGCGAGCAGGTGTTCCGCGACTACGAGACCGAGATCGTGAGGCGCTGCGTGCGTCTCGACGAGGTCGTCGTCTCGACCGGTGGCGGGACCGTGGTCAGGGAGGAGAACCGTCGGCTCCTCAAGGCGCGTGGGCCCATCGTCGTCCTGACCGCCAGCCCCGAGACCGTGTACCGGCGCACCCGGCGTCACAAGCGGCCGATGCTGGAGATGGGTGATCCGTTGGACCGTATCCGCCAGCTCATGGCGGCCAGGCAGCCCGCCTACGACGATGTCGCGACCTTCAAGGTCTCCACCGACGGGCGCGAGTCGGTCGACGTGGTCGAAGAGATCGTGGAGCGGCTCCAGGACTGGAGCGACGAGCCGGGAACCGCTTGGCGTCCGGAGCAGGCGTGATGTGCGGGGCAGGGTGACGCTCACCGCGGCGCGCATGGTGCGCGTCGAGGTCTCACCCGCCTACGAGGTTCACGTCGGCGCTGACCTGCTGCGCACCGCCGGTACGCTCGTGCAGCAGGAGAACGTCGCCCTCATCGCCGATGCCAACGTCCGGCACCTCTACGGGCACGACCTGGTGGACGCCCTCAAGGACGCGGGCAAGCGCGTCACCCGGGTCGCCTTCACGCCCGGAGAGGCCAGCAAGGACGTCGCGACCTACTCGCGCATCGTCCGCGAGCTGGCTCGCGCCGGCCTGGGCCGTGACTCCGCCGTCCTCGCGCTCGGTGGCGGCGTGGCCGGTGACCTGGCTGGCTTCGTGGCCGCCACCTACCTGCGTGGCGTCCCCTACTACCAGTTCCCAACCACGCTCCTCGCGATGGTCGATTCGAGCGTCGGCGGCAAGACCGGTGTGGACCTGCCGGAGGGCAAGAACCTCCTGGGGGCGTACTGGCAGCCGCGGGCGGTGCTGGCCGACGTCCTGACCCTGCGCTCGCTGCCCGTCAGGGAGCTGCGCCAGGGCGCGGCTGAGCTGCTGAAGACAGGTCTCATCGGCGACCCCGTCCTGATCGACTTCGCAGACAACCAGCTCGTCCATGCCGTCACGCACCCAGGGCAACTCCCTTCGCACGACGAGCTGGTGGATGCCGTCGCGCGGTCGGTTGCCGTCAAGTCGCGCATCGTCGCCGCGGACGAGCGGGAACAAGGCGTGAGGTCGCACCTGAACCTCGGTCACACGCTGGGCCACGCGCTCGAGGCCGCCTCCCGCTTCGCCCTGCCGCACGGCGACTCCGTCCTGTATGGACTGGTGTTCACAACGCTTCTGGGCAGACGCAGGGGCCTGGCTGACGTGGTGGAGCGCGTCGCCGGGACCGTCAGGCGTCTCTCGCCGGAACCCCTCCCGCAACTTGGTCTCGATGACCTGCTGCCGTTCATGGCCCGCGACAAGAAGGCGCTGGCAGGCCGGCCGCGCTTCGTGCTGCTGGCCGCGGTCGGTGAGCCGATCGTGGTGGCCGACGTGACCGATGACGAGATCCGGACGGCGTGGAACGAGCTCGAGGAGATGATGCGATGATCCTGGTCCTCAACGGCCCCAACCTCAACCTGCTCGGTACCAGGGAACCCGAGGTCTACGGGTCCGCGACGCTGGCAGACGTACGCGCGGACCTGGAGTCGCTCGCCGCCGAGCTGGGCACGAGCGTGGAGCTGCGGCAGTCCAACAGCGAGGGACAGCTCATCGACTGGTTGCACGGCGCGCCCGCAGAGGGCGCCGTGGGCGTCGTGATTAACCCGGGAGGCTTCAGCCACACCAGCGTCGCGTTACGGGACGCGATCGCCGCTATCCGCGTGCCCGTCGTCGAGGTCCACGTCTCGAACGTATATGCCCGGGAGAGCTTCCGCCACGTCAGCGTCACCGGGGGTGCCTGCGCGGGCGTCATCACCGGCCTGGGTGTGGCCGGCTACCGCCTGGCCATGCGATACCTGCTGGGCCGCTAGGGTAGAACCTCGTCCTGGTGACCGGCGCCCTGGCACACCAGTGGGAAAAGCGCGGTCAGCCCCTGAGGAACCCGGCCGGGCTCTCACCTATCTCCGGTAGGTCGTCCAGCGACGACAGCCCGAAGTCCAGCAGGAACCGGTCCGTCGTGCCGTAGAGCAGCGGCTTGCCGACGACGTCCTTGTGGCCCACGACCTTGATCAGCTCGCGCTCCTGCAGGGTCTCCAGCGTCGACGTGCACGAGGCCCCTCTGGCTGCCTCCAGCTCGCCCCGCGTGATGGGCTGGTGGTACGCGACGAGCGCCAGGGTCTCCAGTGCCGCCCCGCTGAGCGACGGCAACGGCGCCGGCGACAGGAGCGTGGCCAGCGCGGGCACCAGCCTTGGCGTCACCACCAGCCGGTAGCCACCCGCGACCTTCTCGACCTCGATGCCGAGCCCCTGTTCCTGCAGGACCTGGTGCAGGGCCCGCACCTCCCTGTCCACGGCGTCCTCGCTCACCCCCAGCAGGCTCTTCAGCTGTTTCGCCGTGAGCGGCTTGTCCGCGGCCAGCAGGGCGGCGCAGAGCAGACCCCTGACATCCCGACGCGTCGCGTCCTGGTCGGGCCTCGAGGCTTCCAACGTACCGACTGACACGCAACATGCTCCCAAGCCGCACCGGCCCTGTCAAGGTGACAACGGGCCTCTGGTGCAGACCGGTACGACGCGGGACGTGGTCCTCACTCGCGCCACGCCAGCACTGCGAGGCCGGGCTCCACCACGAACACCACGTAGGCGTTGGCTGTGGACCTCCCCTCCACGGCCGTGACGTCCACGCGGTAAGCCGGCGGCTCGGTCCCGGGGACGACCGACAACCAGCCGGTTACGCCCTCCCCGAGGCCGGGCCACGGACCCAGGGAGCGCGGCGCCGCGCCAGGTCCAGACGGGCCACCTGCCTCTGCCAGCGCCAGGACGAGCCCCGCGTGGGCCGCAGACCTGGCCACGGCCGCCTGGGCAGCGCTGCGCGCCGCGAGGGTCGTCAGGCTCGTCTCGAGGAACATGCCTGCCGCCAGGGCGCCCAGGGCCACCAGCAGCATGAGCACCGCGACGATGACGAAGCCCTCCTCACGGCCATGCCCCCGCGGCCGTGGTCGTGACGGCCGTGACCTGACGAGGTTCATCACCGGACCTCGACCTGCGGCGACGACGGCGTCCGGATCACGACCAACCTTTCGGTGCCCGCCTCCTCGCGCAGTCCCAGGACCAGACCCCGCACGCCTGGATAAGAGCCTGGGGGCGGGTTGGGGACAAGCACCCCCGTAGCCGAGACCAACGCCTGGACGGCAAGGCGCGTGATGCCTGCCACGACGGGCTGCCGCGAGCTGGTGCCGCTGCGGCGGTACAGCTGCGGCCGACCGCTCGAGTCTTCGCTGGCCTCGAAAGTGAGCACCCTGTCTAGGGCGGGGCCCGCCAACCGATCGTCCACGAAGCTCACCGTGAGAACCTGGCCCGTGAGCGTGTGGCTGACGACGATGGCGGGCTCGGCCGGCCCGGACGTCAGCTGCCACGGCTCGAAGCCGGCGAGCCCGATCTCCTCAGCGAGGATCTCGGCGGCCAGGTCGAGGACGCGAGCGGGCTCCGTGTCGCTTGCCTGTGCCGCCGTGGCCGCCCGCGCCGAGCTGAGGAGGCTGGCGGTGATGCCCAGCACGATCGCGGCGATGGCGAGGGCAACGAGGACCTCTACGACCGTGAGGCCGCGAGCGGTCAGGGGCGCCGATCCGAGCTTCGCGCGGCGGCTCACGGCTCCCCCACCCCGGGAGGACCTGCGCCCGCCATCGCGGCCACCACGGCGAGCGTCCGGCCTTGCGCTCCGGTCACCGTGATCTCCTGCAGCTGGCGCGAACAGGGTTCGTTAGCACAGGCTTCGCGGACCTGACAACCGGACACGGATGGCCACCGCGTGGCCACCAGGCAGGAAGTACCGGGGTCCACGGCGATGGAGCGCAGTGTGGCCTCGGCTTCGGCCGCCGCCGCCAGGTCTCGCGTAGCCGCGGCCGACCTGGTGGCCCTCATGCTGGAGACTTGCAGCGTGATCAGTGATCCCAGGACCAGCGCCAGCACCCCGACCGCCACCAGGACCTCGACGAGCACCGTGCCACGCGCCCCTCCGCCGGTCATGGCCTGGCCTCCAGGCGGACCCTGCCCAGGCTGGAGACGACGACGGCAGCTCCGCCCCGCGGACCTTGCAGCAGCACCGTGTCGCTGATGACGCCGCCGCCTGCGCAGGAGCGGCCACCGCCGCTGGGCAGCCAGTAGATGCCGCCTGCACGCAGGCCGTCGCTCAGGCGCACGCCCGGGAAGTCTCTCAGCCGCAGCGTCGCCAGCACCCTGCCGTCCGAGCAGGCGCTGGCCGGGTCGAACTCGCGCGCCACGAACGCCGAGCCGCCCGCCGTCTCGACGACCGCGACGCTAAGGCCGGACCAGATGGCCTGGGTACGTGCTTGCAGCAGGAGCGCACGCATGGCCCGCGCCGCGCGCATCTCGAGGGAAGGCCGGAGCGTGAAGAAGCCGATGGCGAGCACGACGCCGAGCATCGCGAGCGCCACGAGCGTCTCGACGAGCGTGAAGCCGGCCGCGCTTCGCGCCGGAACAGGGTCACCGAGCGTAGCACGGGAACCAGTGGTGGCCGCCTCAAGAGCCCTCATGGCGCGATGTTGAGCCGCCCGGACCCGGTGGGTCGGACCCTACCGGGCCG
>DASVCK010000199.1:0-6694 GCA_036381675.1 Trueperaceae bacterium
ATCGGCGAGCGCTCGTTCCAGGGCTCGCCTGAGGTCCGTGGCCTCCCGCACGGCGGCATCGCGGCGCGCAGCCGCAGACGAGACCTGCTCGCAGGCGCTGAGGACGTCGGTCCCGCTCGCGTCCGCCCTCTCGACGGCATCGGGCGAGCTGCGGCCGAGGAAGCCGACTACCTCGGACCGCACGTCAGAGACGCGGTCCTCAAGGTCGCGGACCGTCGCCCGGGCCGCGGCAAGCCGCACGGAAGCGCGACCGTGCTCGAGCGCCGCGCTCAACCAGTAAGCGAACCCCGCGTCGGGCGACCCGTCCGGGTGCCCGGGATCTCGATCGTCAGCGCCTGCACCGGTGGAGGGCGCGAACCCGTGCAGGGACCTGAGCCTATTCAGCTCGGCTGCGACGCCCTGAGCCTCGCGGGTGGCCTCGCCGAGGTCCGCCTCGAGGTCCTCCAGTTCTCGCGCCCGCTCTGCCGTCCTGGCGCTCTCGCGCTCCAACTGCGCTACCTGGGCCGCCGTCTCGTCGAGGAGCCGCGCTGCCGACCCGGGCGTGAGGGGGCTTGGGAGCGGGACCCCTGCTCCTCCTGCCGACTGGTGCAAATCCGCGAGGGCGGCACGAGTGACCTCCGAGCCCGAACGCAACGAAGACACCAGGCAGAGAAGCAGCCAGATGACCGCGGCTCCCGACGTCACGGCCGCCGGCCACGGCGTGGCGAAGACGGAGCTCTCCACAGCCCCAGGCGCGGCCAGCGACAGGGCCGTGGCGGCAGCGGCCAGCGCGAGGGCGACCGCCCATGCCCAGGTACCCAGTCGCCCCACCGACGCTCTCGCCTCCCACCATCTGGTCAGGTCGGAACGGAAACGTCGCACGGCCTCCAGGTGTTCGGCGAGTTCGTTCGCATGAGCGTTCTCCGTGTACTCGCCTGCGCCTGACCGGCTCGTGCCGCCCTCGCCCAGCGCGGCCAGCCTGCGGCGGATGCCGCTCAGGCGGGCACGCACGACGAGCTGCTGTTGCACCAGCCTCTCGACACGATCGACGCCCTCCGGCTCGATGGTCAGCCCGGCCGGCGCGGGCACGCCGCCCATGCGCCGCCAGGCCGCCTCGGTGGCGTGGGTAGCCGCCTGGGCCTCTACCTCCGCCTGCTCGAGCTTCTGTTCCAGGCGGCACAACTCCTTGGCGCGTGCCACGACACGCTCTGCCTCGCCCACCGACAGGCCGTCGGGCAGTGCGGAAGCCCTGGCCTCGGCCTCGGCCGCCCCCAGCGCTCCGCGTAGCCGCTCCTCCTCGTGCACGCACGTGTCCAGCGTCCGGCGCAGACGTGACACCTCGTCCGACTCCTCGCCCGTCAGGCGCTCTAGCTGTGGCGGCATCGTCGCCAGTTCGGCACGGCAACGGTGCAACGCTTCTAGCTCCGCGACCAGCTCGCGTGCCTCCCCGACCGAGCGGAGGCGCTCGGCAGCTGCCTCAGCGGCGGCCAGCGCCTGGCGGTCCTCGGCCAACCGTTCCTGACGCTGAACCAGAGCGTCGCGCTCACGCCTCACCTTGGCCAGCGCCGACTCGGCACGGCGTAGAACCGTCGCCTCCTTCTGGCCGGCCGTCTTCGGCTTCGGGATCCCGTCACGAAGCGCCCTGAGGTCCACGCCACCGGTCAACTCGAGGCGCAGCCGCCGGCTGATGTGCTCGTCCAGCGCACCCGCTTCCGCCGAACCTCCAGACGGCTCGAGCGCGATCAGGTCCTCGAGCCTGAGCAGGTAAGCGGCCAACAGGTCAGCCTGAGGGAAGTCCGGCCTCTCCACCGCCCGACCGTTCGACTGCCACTCGACCTGTGCGCCCATGCGGCTGGCGGATACGCGCCGCCCGGCCGCGTCCTCCATGTCCAGCCGCACGACAGCCTGGCCAGCGTGCCGGTCCGGGTAGAGGACGGCCGACAAGGCCCGCACCAAGCTCGACTTCCCGGAAGCGTTGCGCCCGACGATCACGTTCACGCCTGGCTGGAGCAGCTGTACTTCCAACGGGCTCGTCAGTCCCGGCAGACCGTCCACACGGACCCCTATGAGCCTCACCTGGCGGCCTCGTCCAGGAACCGCAGGGCGGCGCGCCGCAACGCCCCCGTCACGAGGTCGTCTGTCAGCTCTCGCTCCTCCAAGCTGGCGTAGTGCCTGATGCTCTCGACCGCTCGCATCTCGGCCCTGGCACGCTCGAGTAGCGCCTCGCGTTCCGGCGACGGAGGTCCGTCCAGCAGTTGGAGGCGACGAGCGAGGAGCCCGACGGGGTCGTCACGCCGCGCCAACAGCTGGAGGTCGAGGTCCTGTCGCACCTCCACGCGCACGTCGTGCACGAAGCAGGTGACGTCGCCCGCCTCGACCTGCAGGTTCCGGGCGTCCTCCCTGCCCAGCCGATCTCGGATGTCCTTGGCCAGGGGGGTGCGGCCGACCACGGCGACGCGCATGCCCACCACGGCGGGACCTCCGACCGCAGGAACCGGCATGTCATCGGCGTGCGCCTGGACGGCCGTGGAGATCGCGGCGACCGCCTCTTCGGCAGAGGCCACACCGGATACGTCCACAGCGATCGTGTCGTAGCGCACGGGTGAGAGGGGAACGGACGCGACCCGCAGCTCGTCACTCGTCACTTCCAGCAGCCAGGCGCCTCGTTCGCCCTCCTCACCGGGGTCGGCGGCGGACATGGAGCCGAGATACCCGATCCAGGTACCGGCCGGCGTTGCCGCGAAGCTGGGCTTGTGCACGTGACCGAGGAGCCAGACGTCCACCCTGGCGTCCTGTAGCTCTGCGCTGGCGACCGGCGCGTAGCGGCTCTGCGGTTGGTCCAGGTCGCAGTGCAGCACACCGATGGTGAGGCCTGGCCTCAGCGTACTCAGCGCGGCATCGAGCCCATCTAGCGGTGAGGCGACGACGGTTCGCTGTGGCCACGACCAGCCGACGAGGTTGACGGTGGCGCCACCCCGTTCGAGGGTGAGGGTCTCCCAGGTACCTCCGGCGCCCAGGAGCGTCACGCCGGGGACGGCTTTCGCGAGGCGCGGCAGGACCTCTACGTCGTGGTTGCCGGCCACGGTGACCAACTTGACGCCCGCTGCGGCCAACCGCTGCGCGCCCGCACGCAGGTCCCCGTAAGCCTCGAAGAAGTCGTTCTCGTCGTCCAGCACGTCGCCGGCCAGGACCACGGCGGCTGCGTCCTCGGCGATGGCGAGGTCCACCAGCCTGGTCCACGCCGCAGCGGGGCCCAGCCCTGCCCGCAGCATGTCCTCGGGCAGCCGGCTGGCCTGCCGACCCAGGTGCAGGTCAGCCGCGCACAGAAGCTTCATCTCGCCACCAACGGTACCGCCGCGCGCCCGGCCGGGTCCGCCGACCTGGGCAGGCGCCTAACCGTGCGCAGCCGGTACCGGTCTCGCGACCTTGCCCGCCACCACCGGGCGGGATGCGCCTGTGGCCGAGGGCAGCACGTTCGGCTCGCCGTTCACGGCCATGTAGGCCATGACCGCCATGGCGAGGGTCTCGCGGTCCTTGTCGTCGTAGCCCAGCTCCGCGAAGGTCTTGACAGTCGTTCCCAGCTGCTCTCGCAGTCGCCGCATGAGCGACGGGTTCCTGGCGCCGCCGCCGGCGACCAGCACCTCGACGTCGTGGCCCGAGGCGACGTCGCGGATGGCCGAGGCGATCGTGCGCGCCGTCAGCTCCGACAGCGTCGCCAGCAGGTCCTCCGGCCGCCCGGAGTACCCTCCCGGCCAGCCGCGAGACATCGCGTGCCGCAGGTGGAAGTGCTCCCGGCCCGTCGTCTTCGGTGGTCGCAGCGCGAGGTACGGGTCCTCCAGCAGCCTCTCGAGCGCGGCCTCATCGACGTCCCCGGCGGCAGCTCCCGCGCCCGACTCGTCTCGCTCCGTGCCGAGGTGCGCCTGGGCCGCCTCGTCCATAAGGCAGTTGCCGGGGCCGGTGTCGAACGCGAGCACACCGTCGGGGTTGCCGTCCGCCGGCAGGTAGGTGACGTTGGCGATGCCCCCGATGTTGACCACGACCCGCGCCGTACCCGGCTGCGAGTAGAGCAGGTGGTCCGAGAACGGGACCAGCGGGGCGCCCTGGCCGCCGGCTGCGAGGTCCGACTGCCGGAAGTCCGACACGGTGACGACTCGGCAGCGTTCGGCGACCACAGCGGCCTCGCCCAGCTGCAGCGTGCTCTTGACGTGCCAGCCGCGCTCCGGCTCGACCCTGGGCACGTGGTAGACGGTCTGGCCAGACAGGCCGACCAGGTCGACCCCGTGGAGTGCCTGCGCTGCAGACACAGCGGCGGCGTACTCCTGCCCGATGCGCTGGTGGAGCTGGGTGATAAGCAGGACGTCGGATCTGTCCGGGTCCATGGCGCGGCGGATGTCGGACGCCACGTCTGGCGGGTACTCGCGGGCGCCGCGACCCAGCACCTCCCACCGCAAACGGCCGTTCACCCGCTCGAGCCTGGCCGTGACGGTGTCTATGCCGTCGGCCGACGTGCCCGACATGAGGCCGACGACGACGGCCGGCTTCAGGTCACGCGCGGTCAAGCCGCGGTACCGGTGACCGGCCCGAAGGCCGTCGCCACCAGCTCGTGCGCCGCCCGGCGGAGCTTCGTGACCGGCCCGCCGTCGCCGCGGCGTGGATGCACGCGGTTCGTGAGCAACACGCAGACCCAACCGGCGTCAGGATCGACCACGACGCTGGTGCCCGTGAAGCCGGTGTGTCCGTAGGCGGCGCTGGACACGCCTGTGCCCAGTGGCCACTGGTCCCGGTCATAAAGCCGCCAGAGCAGGCCGCGCGCCGGGCCGGCGCCACCCGAGAGATCCTTCGTCGCCTTGCGCAGCCACTCCTCGCTGGCGAACGGGGCGTCCAGCTCGAGCCAGGCCTCCGCGTAGCGCACCAGGTCTGCGGCGCGGCCGAACAGGCCGGCGTGTGCCGAGACGCCATCCATGACCGTCGCGTTCTCGTCGTGCACCTCGCCTGTGAGCAGGCGGCCGCGCCAACCGTCGTCCTCGGTAGGCGCCACCTGGACGTCGGGCGGGAGGGGCGCGAAGCTCACTGAGCTCATGCCGAGGGGCCGTGCGACGATGCGCTCGAAGGCGGCATCGAGCCTCTCGCCCAGAACCCTCTCGATGACGGCGCCGAGGGTCATCGCGCCCAGATCGCTGTAGACGTAGCGGCCCTTGGTCTCGGTGAGGTGCGTCTGCAAGACGTTGGCCGTGGCCGTGTGCCGCTCGCTCACGTTGGCGAACAGCGGGCGCCAGGCCGGCAGGCCAGACCGGTGGAGAGCCAGGTCCTCGAGCGATACGTCACCCAGCGAGGGCTCCTGGAACCAACCGGCGTTCGCGAAGAAGCGCGAGACCGTGTCGTTCAGGCTCACCTCGCCCTCGGAGAGCAGGTGGAGCAGGAGCGGGAGGCACGCCACGACCTTGGTCAGCGACGCCAGGTCGTAGGCGGTGTCCTGACTTACCCGGGAAGACCCCGCGTCGTAGGTCAGCGACCCGGCCGCGGCGCGCAGCTCGGACCCGTCGCGAGAGCGGGCGTGGAGCACCGCGCCGGGGGTCACGCGCTCCCTGATCGCCTCCTCCAACAGCCGCTTGGCGTCCTCTTCCAGCCGTCCGAGATGCGCGTCAGTTTGCTCGCTCACGGCCGCGCCTTGGCGCCGGTCGCCCCACCCACCGAACCGATCGACATGCGCGGAAGGCTACCACGGCACCCCGGCGCTGGTCTAAGACTGGTACAGCCGCCGCCCGGGGTTACCCGCCCCGATGGGACCGGCGACCAGCCGATAAGATGGCCTTCCGCGCCCGTCAGGTCCGAGGGGCGTCACCCAGCCGATGTCCATCGACTCCGTCCTACTCATCGCGCTCACCGTGTTGCCGTTCGTCGGGAGCGCGCTGTCCTCCACCCTGCACACGCGGGCCCGGACGGCCGCCGCGATCCTGGCGGGCGTGTTCACGGTCTCCTCGCTGGCCGCGACGATCGCCCTCTATCCGCGCGTGGCCGACGGCTCCGTGTTCAAGTTCGCGCTGCCGTGGCTGCCCAGCATGGGCCTCGACATCTCCCTGCGCCTTGACGGGGTCAGCTGGATGTTCGCGCTGCTGATCACGGGGATCGGCGCGCTGGTCGTGCTCTACGCGCGCTACTACATGTCGCCGCAGGATCCCGTGCCGCGGTTCTTCGGGCTGCTCCAGGCCTTCATGGGCTCGATGCTGCTCCTGGTCGTCTCGGGCAACCTGATCCAGGCCGTCTTCGGCTGGGAGCTCACCAGTCTCTTCTCGTTCCTGCTGATCGGCTATTGGTATCACAACGCCAACGCTCGCGACGGCGCCAGGATGGCGCTCGTCGTCACCTCGCTGGGTGGCTTCTGCCTTCTGCTCGGCGTGATCATCTTGGGTGGCATCGTCGGCAGCTTCGACATCGACGTCGTGCTGGCCGCCGGACCCAGGATCCTGGCCAGCGACCGCTTCGTGCCCGCCCTGGTGCTCATCCTCATCGGGGCCTTCTCGAAGAGCGCGCAGTTCCCCTTCCACTTCTGGCTGCCGCATGCCATGGCCGCTCCCACGCCTGTGTCCGCGTACCTGCACTCGGCGACGATGGTCAAGGCGGGCATCTACCTGCTCATCCGCCTCTGGCCCGTGCTGTCACACAGCGACGTCTGGTACTACGGCGTGAGCACCGCCGGGCTCATCACGTTCCTGCT
>DASVCK010000200.1:0-15761 GCA_036381675.1 Trueperaceae bacterium
CGCCCTTGTCGAGAACCTCAACTACGGCGCGCCCGGGTTGCTGGCCACCTGGCCCAGCCGGTTCGATGCTAAGAGCGCCGCCAGCTACGCGCGCCAGCCGGAGCGCATAGCGAACAAGGTCTACGCCGACCGGATGGGCAACGGGCCGGAGAGTTCCGGTGACGGGTGGCGGTTCCGTGGGCGCGGCATCCTGCAGGTGACCGGCCGCGCCAGCTACCGGGCCATCGGCGCGGCGCTGGGCGTGGACCTGGAGGCCGAGCCCGACCAGCTGCAGACGCCGCGCCTAGCCGCACTGGCGGCGGGCTGGTACTGGGGCGCGCGCGGCATCAACGCGCTGTGCGACAGGGACGACGCCGTCGCCGTGACGGAGGCCGTCAACGGTGGGCAGCATGGCCTGCAACAGCGACTCGAGCTGCTGGACCAGGTGAAGACGGTGCTGGGCGGCGGCGACATCGTCGCCTGACCCACCGCCGCCGACAGGTACTAGAGTTGGGGCATGTGCAGGAACATACGGCCCCTCTTCAACTACGAGCCGCCGGCCACCTCCGATGAGGTGCGGGACGCGGCCCTCCAGTACGTAAGGAAGGTGAGCGGGTTCACCGCGCCGTCTCGCGCCAACCAAGCAGCGTTCGAGCTGGCCGTCGACGAGATCGCGGCGGCGACAACGAAGCTGCTCACCGCGCTGGAGACCACGGCCCCGCCCAAGGACCGCGAGGTCGAGGCGGCCAAGGCGCGGGCGCGGGCCGCCGTGAGGTTCGGGACGCCTGTCTAGGCCGGTTCCTCGCGCGGGATCAGCTCGTCGAAGAACAGGCCTTTGAGCCTCAGCCGGTAGCCCGCCTCCGTGACGTCGGCGTCGAGGTAGACGTACTCGTCCTTGTGCCCGTTCGTGTCGAGCAGGAGCGCCCGGCCCTGCGATGCCACGTTCACCCCGCCCCTCACTGGCGTATGCCCGTAGATGCCCAGGCGGTAGTCGGTACCTTCGAGGTAGTCCGCGTCCTCCTGGATCCAGCGCCGGCGGTTCTCCAGGTAGAAGCCCTGGTCGAACGAGTTGTGCTCCGGCAGCGGGCCGACGTGCGCCAGGTGGAGGCCCTCGATGACCAGCTCGTAAGGCCAGCCGAGGATCCAGTCCTTGAGCTCGGCGTCCATGGGGTTGCCGTGCCCCGGCTTCCACTCCAGGTGCGCGACGTCATCCGTGCGCAGGGGACCCTGGTCCTCGGTGACGGCGTTGAAGTCGTGGTTGCCCATGAGGATCACCATGCGGCCTTCCGGCACGCGGTCCTGGAAGCCCTTGACCTCGCGCAGGAAGCGCTCCTGGGCCTGCTCCGCGCGCTCGAGGTGACGCGGATTGTACTCGTCGTAGCGGCGCACGTTGATGAGGTTGGCGTAGCGCTCGCGGCTCTTGGCGTGCACGAGGTCGCCCAGGAGGACCAGCTTGACATCGCCCTCCCTCAGCTCTTCCGTCGGCTTGTTGCGCTCGTCCGCCAGGCCGGCTTCCCTGAGCATGCGCCAGAGCTTGTCGGGTTGCACGTGGATGTCGCCTACGACTACAAGGCGCACTCTAGGTCCTCATGTTCTGGAAGCCGGCTCGTGGCCGCTGCCGCCTGATGGAGCTTCAGCGTTGCGCCGCCGCCTCCAGCATTGGCAGCGGGTCGACCGGGTCGCCGTCCACCCGCACCTCGAAGTGCAGGTGCGAGCCGGTGGAGTTGCCAGTGCTGCCCACCAGGGCGATGGTGGCGCCGGCCTCGACCCAATCCCCTTCGCTCACGAGCAGCTGGGAAGCATGTCCGTAGTAGTACTCGGTGCTGCCCGACTCGACGATCACCAGGTTGCCGTACCCGCCCATCCAGCCGGAGTACGTGACCTTGCCGGAAGTGGCCGCGACGATGGGGTCGCCCGTGTTGCCGTCGATGTCGAGGCCCGCGTGCCAGTTGGACCCGGAGATGCGCAGCTGGCGGTAGCCGTAGCGCGAGGTGATCGTGCCGACGAGCGGCCAGCGCATGGCCGTGGGCGCGGCGGTGACGACCGGCGTGATGTTCCCTGTCACCGCGCGGGCCGCCGCGACCTCGCTGCCAGGCACGATGGTCAGCACCTGTCCGGCCAGAATGCGCTCGGTCTTGAGGCCGTTGGCGCTGACGATGGCGGCGACCGTGGTGTTGTGCGTGGAGGCGAGCTGCCACAGGGTCTCGCCCCGTTGGACGGTGACGGTCTGGGGCACCGCGCCACCGACGTCTCGACCGCCGGCCGAGTACTGACCGGGGATGGTGAGCTTGTAACCGGGGTTGAGGACCGTGGCCAGCGTGAGCCCGTTGGCATCGGCCAGAGCCTGCGCCGTGGTGCCGTATGAGCGGGCTATGGACCAGAGGCTGTCGCCGCTGACGATCTCGACCATGAGCGGCTCGAGCTCCTTGTCGCCGGCGTCGAGAGCCAGCACCTGGCCCGGGTGGATGAGCGTGCCGTCGAGGTCGTTGAACGCGATGAGGTCGGACACGCTGACGCCGTTGGCCAAGGCGATGTCGTAGAGGGTGTCCCCGGCCCGCACGGTGACGGTGCGCGCCGGCTCGGACGCCGGCTCCTGCCCGCCCGGGATCTTGATGATCTGGCCGGGCCGGAGCTGGTCGCTGCTCAGCTCATTGAGCTGCATGAGCGTGGCGACGTCCGTGCCCGCACGCTTGGCGATGCTCCAGAGCGTATCGCGGGGTTGGACCGTTACCGATTGTGCGGAGGCGACCGAGGCCGCCAGCAGGCATAAGGAAAGTGTGAGTGCACAACGCCTGGCTGACATTGTCAGCCAAGATACCAGAATCCCCCCTCCAAACTACAAGAGGTTTTCCACCGCGGCGGTGACCTATGCACCCATGCGGCTGCGCTGCCAATCAGGCCGTCCTGGCGCTAGAGTCTCTCGCTCGGATCCAGCACGGTCTCGAACATCTCGCGGGCACCCAGCTCCATCATCATGAGACAGAAGTTCTCGATGTCCAGGTCGTGCGCGGTGCCGTGGATGATGCGGAACTGTAGCCGGGCAGCCTCTCTCTCCAGCTCGGCCGTAGGTACGTGGGCGAAACTTGCCATGGCCATATAAGTACTTGGCCGCGTCTTACGAGACCCTTAACCGCCTGTCACCGGCGTCTTAGTTCGCGAACACCCTCGTGCCCGCCCCGGCCAGGGCACGCGTGACGCCGTCCGGGTGCCGGCCGTCAGCGATCATCGCGAACGGGGCTCCCTGCTCGAGCGCGAACAGCGCCGCCTCGACCTTGGGGATCATCCCGCCGGCGATGCGGCCGTCGGCGATCCGCTCCCTGGCCGACGCTGCCGTGAGCTCGTGAAGCAGGCTGGCGGGGCTGTCAGGGTTCTCCAACACGCCCGGGACGTTCGTGAGGAACACGGCTCCCTCGCCGAGGGCGCCGGCTATCGCCCCGGCGGCCTCGTCTGCGTTCACGTTGAGGCTGACGCCCGGCGAGCCCGCTGCCGCCTCGACGGCCACGCTGGCGACGACCGGTACCAGGCCGCCGTCACGCAGGACCGCGAGCACGGCCGTGTCCACCCTGGTGATGCGGCCCACTCGCCCCAGCTCCTCGCTCACCCGCTCGGCCAACAGCAGGCCGGCGTCACGGCCGGTGAGCGCGACGGCGCGCCCGACCTCACCCGCCAGCTCCTTGCCGAGCACCGTGAGCACGGCTTCCACGACAGCCATCGCGGCGTCGTTCGTCACCCGCAGTCCGCGCACGAAGCGGTGCTCGATGCCCCGGGCGTCGAGCGCCGCCGCGATGTTCGGGCCGCCGCCGTGGACGAGGACCGGGGGAACCCCCTCGGAGGCCAGTCGCCGCACCCCGGCGGATACGGCGGCCCTGGTGGCGGGGTCCGTCATGGCGTTCCCGCCGTACTTGATGACCAGGCTCACGAGGCGGAGTCTACGACGACGCGTGATAGCCTCTCTCGGCCACACCTATGTCGACTGAAGCGCGCATGGACATCAGATTCGGGACCGACGGTTGGCGCGACCTCATCGCCGACCGTTTCACGTTCGCCAACGTCAGGCGGGCAGCGCGCGCCTACGCCGAGCACGTGATCGAGCGTGGAGGCGGGCTCGTGCTGGTGGGCCACGACACGCGCTTCATGGCGCGGCACTTCGCGCTGCAGGCAGCCGGCGTGCTGGCCGCACACGGCCTGGAGGCGCGCGTCAGCGCCGACTACCTGCCGACGCCGGCGCTGTCGTTCGCCGTGAAGAGCTACGGCGCTGCCGGCGGGGTGATGATCACGGCCTCGCACAACCCGCCCGCCTACGGCGGCTTCAAGCTCAAGGGACCGTACGGGGGCACGGCCACACAGCAGATCTACGCGGACGTGGCGAGCCGCCTGTCGGACGAACCCCAGGACCCTGGACCGGCGCGGCTCGACACGTTCGACGTGCGGCCGGAGTACTACGCGGCGCTCGCCCGGCTGGTGGACTTGGGCCTGATACGCTCCGCCGGGCTACGGGTGGTGCACGACGCCATGGGCGGCGCTGGAGCGGGCTGGCTGGCCCGCTTCGCGAAGCACAGCGGCGCCTTCAGGGTCACGGAGGTCCGCGGCCGACCCGACCCGCTGTTCCACGGCGTGAACCCGGAGCCCATCACGGCCAACCTGTCCGCGACGGCGGAGGAGATGGCGGAGGCCGGCGGCAGGCAGGACGCGCCGGCGTTCGCCGTCGCCACGGACGGCGACGCCGACCGCCTGGGTGTCGTGCTCCCCGGCGGCAGGTACTTCGACTCGCACCAGATATTCGCTGTCATGCTCGACCACTTACATAAGCGTGGCGGCAGCGGCAGGGTGGTCAAGACGTTCACCGTCAGCCGCATCGTCGAGCGCCTGGCGGCCCTGAGGGGTCTCGAGGTGGTAGAGACGCCGGTGGGCTTCAAGTACATAGTCGACGCGATGTTGGAAGGCCCCGTGCTCATAGGGGGCGAGGAGTCGGGCGGCATCGGTCTGGGGGCGCACCTGCCGGAGCGCGATGGGCTGGCCAACGCCCTGGTCCTGTTGGAAGCCGTGGCCGCGTCGGGCGAAGGTCTCAGGGAGGCGTTCTCGAGGCTCGAGCACGAGACGGGCTGGCGGCACGCCTACGACAGGCTCGACCTCCATCTGGCGGGCGGCGAGTCGCCCCGGTCCGTGGTCGAACGCGTGGCACAGGGCAGCGACGCGTTCGCCGGCTGGACCGTGGACTCCGTGGAGGACCTCGACGGCCTCAAGTTCAACCTGGCTCGCGACGGTTCCGTCTCGGCCTGGCTGCTGTTCCGCGCCAGCGGGACCGAACCGCTGCTGCGCGTCTACTGCGAGGCGCCGCGGACCGCGGACGTCACGGCGATCCTCGCCGCCGCCGAGCGCGTGGTCAACGGGCCCTCCACCTGAGGAGCGCCTACAGCGTGATCAGGTGTTTCGGGCTATGGGAGAGCACCTCGTGGCCGTCCTCGGTCACGAGCACCAGGTCCTCGATGCGCAGCCCGGTGAAGCCCAGGACGTAGACGCCGGGCTCGATCGTCACGATCATGCCGGGCTCTAGCACGTCGTCCGAGCGTTGGGACACGCGCGGCTCCTCGTGTATCTGGAGCCCTGTGCCGTGGCCCAGGCTGTGCGGGAAGTGCTTGGCCAGGCCCTGTTCTGCCAGGTAGTCGCGGGCGACGGCGTCGACCTCGCGGCCGGTCTTGCCGGGCGCCACGGCTGCCACGCCCCGCTCCTGGGCCTCGAGCACGGCGTCGTACAGGCGCCTCTCCTCGTTACCCACCTGCCCGACCGCGACCGTGCGCGTCATGTCGGCGTGGTAGCCGCGGTAGCGGGCCCCGAAATCCATGGTGACCAGCTCGCCGGCGGCGATCTTCTTCTGTGACGCGGTGCCGTGGGGCATGGCGCCGCGGATGCCGGAGGCGACGATGATGTCGAAGGCGGCCCGGTCGGCGCCGGCGAGCACCATCGAGCGTTCCAGCTCCAGGGCGACCTCGGCCTCGGTGACACCCTCTTTCATGAACTCCAGGACGGCGGCGAAGGCTGCGTCGGTGATGCGGGCGGCCTCGCGCAGGAGCTCTACCTCGTCGGGGCGCTTGACCAGCCGCAGCCCGGCGACGACCTCTTCCAGCGGCCGGGGCTCGGCGCCGAGCTTCTCTGCCAGCTCGCGGTTGCGCTTGAGGGTCAGGTGCTCGGCCTCGACGCCCAAGCGCATGCCCCTGGCGAGCTCCGCGACGCGGTCCGTGGCGTTGGTGACGATCTCGAACGGCAGCAGCGACTCTTCCTCGGCCTGCGCCGTGTAGCGGCCGTCCGTGAGCATGACGGCCTTGTCCCGCAGCACGAGCACGGAGGCGTCGTCAGGGCTGGAGAAGCCGGAGAGGTAGCGGACGTTGGGTGGCTGGGTGACGAGGAGCGCGTCCACGTCATGCTCCCGGAGGGCAGACCGGACGGCGTCCAGCGTGCTGTCAACGTGCGACTTGGCGGGTGCTGTCACTGTCATGCGCTCTCCTGTTCGGTATCCCTGCCGGCCTGGCGGTTGGCGCTGCCGATGATGGCCAGGAGGTCCGCGGCGACGAGGCTGGCGCCGCCGATGAGGCCGCCGTCCACGTCCGGCCGGGCCAGCAGCTCGGCGGCGTTGTCCGGCTTCATGCTGCCGCCGTAGAGGACCCTGATCCCGAGCCCGCCCGGCAGCAGGTTGCCCAGCTCCTCGCGCACCGCCGCGCACATCTCCTGTGCGTCCGACGCGGTGGCCGTGAGCCCGGTCCCGATCGCCCACACGGGCTCGTACGCGACCACGAGGTCGTCGGGCCCGCCGATCCTGACGCCGCTTAGCGCTCCGCGCAGTTGACCGAGGACCACGGCAGCCGCCTCACCCGCGTCGCGCTGCTCGCGGCTCTCGCCCACGCAGAGGATGGGCGTGAGGCCCTCATCGAGGGCGCGGCCCAGCTTGGCGCGGACCGTGGCGTCGTCCTCCGCGTGGTACTGGCGCCGTTCGGAGTGGCCCACGACCGCGTAGGTGGCCCCGGTGTCCTTGACCATGGCCGCGGACACCTCACCCGTGAAGGCGCCCTGGTCATGGCGCGAGACGTCCTGCGAGCCCAGGGCCAGCGGCGAGCCGAACGACAGGCGAGCCATGCCGGGCAGGTGCGTGAAAGGCACCATGAGCGCCACGTCGCACGCCAGCGGCTCGAGGGCTGCTAACTCCGCCAGGAACTCCCGGGTCCACGAAGCCGCCTCGGAAGGGGTCTTGTGCATCTTCCAATTGCCGGCGATGAGCGGCCTGCGGGTCATCGCGTCAAGATACCGCGTCACCGCTACCGGTCAGCCCGCCCGGTGGCCGACGGGCGCTCGACCCTAGGTGACGTCGACGCTTTCGCCCAGCACGTCGCGCAGGTAGAGCAGCTTGACGAGCGCCAGCAGGACGGCCAGGAGCGGCGTGGCGATGAGCAGGCCCACCGGGCCGAAGACGGCGCCCGCGACGAACACCGCCGTGATCGTCATGGCGGGCGGCAGGTCCACGGTGCGTTGCTGGATGAGGGGCGCCACGAGGTTGCCCTGGAAGAGCTGGATGGCGAGGAACAGCACCACTACCCACAGCAGGTGGGTCGCGCTGAGCGACAACGCCACGAGGGCCGCGATCGAGAAACCCACCAGCGGGCCGAAGATCGGGATCAGCTCGGCGAGGCCCGCGATGAGACCCAGCACGAGCGCGAGGGGCACGCCGATCACGGACAGGCCCAGCCAGGTCACCAAGCTGACGAACGTGATGGAGGCCAGCTGGCCCAGCACCCAGCCGCGCAGCGCACGGTAGCCCGCGGCGATAGCCTCCGCGCCCCGGATACGGCGGCTCCGCGGCATGAGTCTTACGAGAGCGTCTCTGTACCGCCGCGGCGAAGAGGCGAGGAACAGGCCCAGGAAGGCCACGAAGATGGCCTTGGTGACCGCGTTGCCCAGTGCGGTCGCGGTGCCCGTCACGGTCGATATCACCCCCGCCGCGGGGGTCACGACCTCGGCCTCGCCCGCCATCCTGTCGAGCAGCCACGCGCCTATGGGCACCGAGCCGACGGCTTGCAGCAGCTCCTCGACGCTGCTGGGCAGCCGTTCCGCGAGCTGGACGACCTGCTCGCTCACGCTTGCGCCCAGGAGCCAGATGCCACCGGTGACGAGCACGAAGAGCAGCACGACGTAGGCGGCGAGCGCACGGCCGTACGGCAGGCGCGTGCGACGCGAGGCGAACTTGGCTGGCGCGTGCAGGAACACCGCCACCAGCAGCCCCGCGAACGCGAGGAGGATGACCTCGCGAGCGTTCCAGGCGATGAGGGCGGTCACCGCCGCGAGCGAGACGAGCCCGATGACGGTCAGTACTCGTCGCACGAACGGGCCCACGCCCCGGCCGGGCGGCGTAGCCGGTGCCCGCTGCGCCGGTGCGGTAACGGCGGCCCCCTCTAGCGATGACGGCATGCCGGCACAATAGACGCGGTGAGAGCCAGAACGCCTCTCGTCAGGCGACCTGGCTGCTACTTGTCTGCCAAGAAGTCGCGGACGCGCTTCAGCACGAGGTCGGTGGCTACCTCGTCGTAGGCCGGCAGCGAGCTGTCCGTGAACAGGTGCTCCTCGCCCGGGTAGAGGAAGAGCTCGCCGTCGTTGGCCTCGGCCACCAGCTCTTTTGCGGCCTCCAAGTCCTCGACGAAGAACGGGTCTTCTTCCATCGCGTGGAGCTGGACCGGGACGCCGCTCGGCCAGCCCCCGAACTCCGCAGCGGGTAGGCAACCGTGCAGGAGCAGCGCCCCGCGCGCGCCGGGCCGCGTCTGCGCCAGCTGCTGCGCGCCACCCACGCCCATCGACATGCCGGCGTAGACCAGAGCCTGCGGCAGCGCCTCGGCCTCGCGGGCGGCGCGCGCGCCGATCTCGCGGAAGCCGACCTCGCGCAGATGCGCCCCGCCCGTCTCGATGTCCGGGAACGTGCGCCCACCGCCGAAGAGGTCCGGCGTGTGGACCGTGTGACCAGCGGCCCTCAACCGGTCGGCGAAGGCCGTCACACCCGAGGTGAGGCCCTGGACGTGATGGAACAGCAGAACCTCGGCCACACCTTCACGACCTCTCTAGCCCACCCCAGGGAGCCGCAGGTTAGCAGTTCCGCGGTCGATCCCCGGTTCGTGCGCGCCCACCAGAAGCGGAGCGGCCTCGTGAAGCCGCTCCGCTGACTGGCTTAGTTGTCTTGCGTGCCGCCTAGGCGACCACGCCCGCCTCGTCCTTGCGGCGTTGGCGGGGGCGCCGCTTCCCGTCGCTCTCGAACTGCAGGCCGCGGGCCTCGAGCTCCTCGAGCCCACCGACCAGCGCCACGTCGAGCGCCTCGTCGATGTCGGCCACCGGGTGCAGGTCGAGCGAGCGCAGCAGGTGGGAGGCGATGTCCTTCATGTCCGCCTCGTTCTTCTCGGGGAAGACGATGTGCTTGATGCCAGCCCGCTTGGCGCCCAGGATCTTCTCCTTGAGGCCACCTATGGGCAGGGCCCTGCCCCGCAGCGTGATCTCGCCGGTCATCGAGACGTCCTTGCGGACGGGCGTGCTGGTGAGCGCGCTGATCAGCGAGGTGGCGAGCGCCAGGCCCGCGCTGGGGCCCTCCTTGGGGGTAGCCCCGGCGGGAACGTGGATGTGGATCTCGCGCTCCTCTAAGTCCTTGGTCGAGATGCCGAAGCGCTGGGCGTTGGACTTGGCGTACGTCAGCGCGGCTCGCGCCGACTCCTTCATGACGTCGCCCAGCTGGCCCGTGAGGACGAGGCCGCCCTTACCTGGCGTGATCGAGGTCTCGACGAAGAGGATGTCACCGCCCACGGGCGTGAAGTACATGCCCGTAGCGACGCCTACCAGGTCGTCGTCCGCCTCGGACTCCGGCGTGTAGCGCTGGGCGCCCAGGTACTGCTCGAGGCTGCGCTCGGTGATGCGGACCCGCTTGGCCTCGCCCTGCGCGATGCGCCTGGCGGCCTTGCGCGCCAGCGTGCCGATGAGCCGCTCGAGGTTACGCACCCCGGCCTCGCGCGTGTACGAGGTGATGACGCGGCTGATGGCGCCGTCGGTGATGTTCACCTGGTTGGCCTTCAGGCCGTTCTCGTCGAGCTGCCGCGGCATCAGGTAACGCGTGGCGATCTCGAGCTTCTCCTGCTCGATGTAACTGGAGAACTCTATGGTCTCCATGCGGTCGTAGAGGGCCTCTGGGATCTGGTGCGCGTAGTTCGCCGTGGCGACGAACAGGACCTCGGAGAGGTCGAACGGCACGCCCAGGTAGTGGTCGACGAAGTTGGCGTTCTGCGCCGGGTCGAGGACCTCGAGCAGCGCCGAGGACGGGTCGCCCTGGAACGACGCACCCAGCTTGTCCACCTCGTCGAGCAGGAAGACCGGGTTCTTGGCGCCGGCCTGCCTGATGCCCTGGATGATGCGGCCCGGCATGGAACCGATGTAGGTGCGGCGGTGGCCGCGGATGTCGGACTCGTCTCGGGCGCCGCCCAGGCTGATGCGCACGTACTCGCGGCCCAGCGCCTTGGCGATCGACTGAGCGATGCTCGTCTTACCCACGCCGGGAGGGCCGGCGAAGAGCAGGATGGGGCCCTTGTTGATCTCGTAGGCGTCCAGCTCGCCGTCGGCCGCGCGCTCGGCCTTGAGCTTGCGGACCGCCAGGTACTCGAGCACGCGGTCCTTGACCTTCTCGAGCCCGTAGTGGTCCTCGTCGAGGATGCGCGCCGCCTCGGAGAGGTCGAGCCTGTCCTCGGTGCGGACGTTCCACGGCAGCTCGACGATCGTCGTGAGGTAGGTGCGGATCACCGAGGCCTCGGCCGAGTCTGGGTGCATGCGGGCCAAGCGGTTCAGCTCGCGCTGCGCCTCCTTCATGACGACTTCTGGCAACTCCAGCGCCTCGAGCTTCTCGCGGAACGCCTCGACCTCGTCCTCCTCGTCGTCCGAGCCGGACAGCTCCTTCTGGAGGGCCTTGATCTGCTCGCGGAGGAAGAACTCGCGCTGGTTGCGGTCGATCTCGTCCTTCACCTCGCGCTGAAGGCGACGCTGGGTCTCCTGCAGCTCGATCTCCGTGTCGATGAGGATGAGCACCTTGCGCAGGCGGTCGGTCACCGTGGGGGACTCGAGCACGGCCTGCTTGTCGGCCAGCTTGAAGTCGAGATGGTAGGCCACGTAGTCGGCGAACTGGCCAGGGTCCTCGAGGTTGAGGACGAACTGGGCCACCTCGCTCTGGACCGAGCGGCTGCCGGACTCCACGAGGTCCTTGAACTTCTCGCGCAGCTCGCGGAAGGTGGCTACGAGCTCGACCTCGTCGCCCTCGGGGACGTCGATAGCGGAGACCTCGGCCTCGATCAGGCCGTCCTCGTGCTGGTACTCGTGGATCTTCACGCGCGCGAAGGCCCTGACGAGCATCTGGATGGTGCCGTCGGGGTTCTTCTTCATCCGCATGATGTTGCAGGCGGTGCCGGTCTGGTAGAGGTCCTCTGGCGTGGGCTCCTCGACCTCGCGGTCCTTCTGACTGACGATGACGATGGTGCGGTCGCGGTCCAGGGCGGCGTTGATGGCCTTGATGCTGATCGGCCGGCCTGCGTCGATCGGCATGACCATCGTGGGGTACAGCACCGAGCCGCGGACCGGGCAGACCGGTACGGGCTGTTGGAACTCGTGGTTGGTGCTTGGCTCGGCCATTATGGTCACCTAGCCTATCTGAAGGGGCTGTCGCGGAAAGTGGCATTCCGGCGTGTTCGCGCCGCCCGGAGGCGCTGGAGCCGGAGAGACTTGAGTCAACATTGCTCAAGTTTACTAAATAGATGGGACTAAAGTCACGCGGCGGCTGACGATGGCCAGCGGCTGGCTGGAAGGGGGTGCATCCGGCTGGCTCGGCGGGCCCTCGGAAGGGCGGCCGCGAGCCTCCTGCGGCCCTCGGAGGCTATCACCCCCCGTGGTAACTTGTCGCGTCATGACCGACGTCTTGGGCGCGTTGACCGCCTCACTTCGCGCCGCGATCCACGACCTCGCCCCGGACTTCCGCGGGGACGTTCAGGTGCAGGAAGTGCCCGCCGACAAACCCGGCGACTACGGCAGCCCGGTGGCCTTCACCCTCGCTCGCACCCTCAGGCGCCCGCCGCCGCAGATCGCCGCCGACATCGTCGCCAGACTCCAGGTGCCGCAGGGCGTGGCGGCCGCGGACGCTGTGGGGGCGTACATCAACTTCAGGTTGGACGCCGGCGCGTTCGTGCGCGGCGTCGTGACGGGCGCTGCCCGGCCGCAGGCGGCAGAGCGCCGCAAGGTCGTCGTGGAGCACACGAGCGTCAACCCCAACAAGGAGGCCCACGTCGGGCACCTGCGCAACATCGTCCTGGGCGACGCCACGGCGCGGATCTTGCGGGCGGCGGGCCACCAGGTCGAGGTACAGAACTACATAGACGACACCGGCAGGCAGGCGGCGGAGAGCATATTCGCCGTCACGTACTTCCAGACCCGCTACGACGCGCCGTCGAACGGCTCACCTCGCAAGTACGACCACTGGTTGGGCGAGCTGTACGTGCGCCTTGGCCAGGCCAAGGAGACCGACGGCGAGGCCATAGAGCGCGGCGTCAACGAGGTCATGCACCGTCTCGAGCGCGGCGAGCTGCGCCATGAGGTGGAGCGCGTCGTGCGCGCGCAACTGGAGACCTTCAACGCCCTCGGCGCGGAGTACGACCTGCTCGTTTGGGAGTCGGACGTCGTGCAGGCAGGCTTCCTGGACCAGGGCCTCGAGGTGCTGAAGAACAGCCGCTACACGTCACGCCCCACAGAGGGCAAGTACGCCGGCGCGCTCGTGATGGACGTCTCGGAGTTCCTGCCCGGGCTCGAGGAGCCGAACATCGTGCTCGTGCGGTCCGATGGCAACGCCATGTACGTGGCCAAGGACATCGGCTACCAGTTCTGGAAGGCGGGGCTGTTCGAGGGCCTGGGCTTCGAGCGCTTCGCGGTGCAACCCTCCGGCAGCCCGCTCTACACCTCCAGCCCCAATGGCGAGCTCCACCCCGACGGTCGCACCTTCGCCAACGCAGATGAGATCATCAACGTGATCGACGTGCGTCAGAGCCACCCACAAACGATCGTCAGGACCGCCCTGGCCCTGGCCGAGGATCCTCGGGCGCAGAAGGCGCACGAGAACTCGCACCACCTGGCCTATGAGGTCGTCACGCTTGAGGGGCGCGCGATGAGCGGGCGCAAGGGCATCACCCTGTCCATCGACGAGGTGACCGTGGAGGCCACGCGTCGGGCCCGCGCCGTCGTTGAGGAGAAGAACCCAGGGCTCGCTGACATCGACGAGGTCGCGCGCGCGGTGGGGATAGGAGCCCTCCGCTTCGGCATGCTCAAGAGCGAGGCCAAGCGGATGATCGACTTCCGCTGGAACCAGGCGCTGTCGCTGCAGGGCGACTCGGCCCCCTACGTGCAGTACGCGCACGCCCGCGCGTGCAGCATCCTGCGCGCGGCGGAAGGCGCCGGCCTGTCAGTGGCCTCGGCCGAAGAGCGTGCCGACATGGACGCGCTGGGCCCGCTGGAGGTCAAGCTCGCCCAGGTCCTCGCCCGCTACCCGAGGGTGGTGGAGACGGCAGCCGAGGAGCTGGCGCCCCACCAGGTGGCTCAGTACGCGCTCGACCTGGCCACGGCCTGGAACTCGTACTACAACCACAAGGACACGTCGGGCCGGCCCGACACGCAGGTGCTCAAGGCCGAGCCCGGGCTACGCGAGGCGCGGCTCTTGCTCGTTGACGCGGTAAGGCGGGGGCTGGCAGACACGCTCGACCTGCTGGGCATCGCGGCTCCCATCGAGATGTGACGCCTCGTCCCGGCGAGGAGCCCAACGGCGCCCGATAGTGAGCTAGCATCTAGGGATGGACTCTGCGCCCCGGCCCCGCCTCAGCGACGGCCGCTTCCTCGTTCCCGCCGTCCTTGGCGTGCTGGGCGCCCTCTTCGCGCTCAGCGCTCTGCCGTTCGAGCCCTCACCGTCCAAGATCGTCCTCAACCTCGTGGCCGTGATCATGCTGGCCGCCGGCGGTGCCGGCCTGGCCATGGCGCTGGACAAGAAGCGTCGCGGCGAAGAGACGAAAGAGACCGGGCGCTAGAGCGCCCGGTCCCGCCCAACTGGTAGGTCTGAAGTCGCTCAGCCGATCGGGTCCATGCCGGCGGCCGGCGGGCGCGTGACCGCGGAAGCCCGCGGCGCTGGGCCTGCGCCGTTCCTGGCCATATAAGAGGTGTTCTCGGCGATCTTGAAGATCGCCATGAACGCCTCGAGCCAGACCCGCGCGATGATCACGTACAACAGGAACGCGATGGGGACGAGGATGAGCGCGAGGATGGCGCCGCCGGCGCCGTTGGACGCGAAGGTAATGAACCAGAACAGACCCACGATGGCTGCCGCGATGATGGAGATCACGTAGATCACGCGGATGATGCGCACGGTGACGAAGTCGTCGAAGGAGAGGTCGAAGAGCATCGACAGGAAAGACTTGCCGTTGGTGCCGACCACCTTAGCCTCCAGGCCCACCGAGGTTTCGTCCAGGGAACCCGGGGCCGCATCCGGCGGCGACCGTGAGAACGACATGTGGGCGAACTGAGAATAGACCCTCCGCGACCCGGCGACCGCGCGAGTTCGCCACACGTCTAGCGCGCCGGCGAGCGCCTGGCGGTCACCTCTTCAGATGCCTGGCCAGCACCTCGATGGGATGCACCGCCTTCTCGTCGGTGCCGTCGGCGATCTGATGGCGGCACGAGAAGCCAGGAGCGGCGGTGGTGCCCGCGTGCTCCCTCACCGCAGGGAAGAGCCGCTGCTCGCCGATGGTCATGGACAGCTCGTGGTGCGCGTAGCCGAACGAACCGGCCATGCCGCAGCAGCCGGCGTCAAGCACCTCCACCTGGTCGGCGACCCAACCGAGCGTGGCAGCGGCGTAGCTGGTTCCCAACACGGCCTTCTGCTGGCAGTGACCGTGGAACAGCACCGGCTCGCTGGCGCGCTCGAAGTGGTCCTCGGGTTTGAACCTGCCGGCCGTCCACTCCTTGGCGAGGAAGTCCTCGACCATGCGCACGCTCTTGGCGACGGCCCGCGAGTCCTCACCGGGCACTAGGTCGGGGTAGTCGTCCTTGAAGGCTGCGACACACGAGGGCTCGATACCCACGACGGGCACTCCGGCGTCCACGTAGGCCTTCAGCCTGGCGACGTTCGCGGCCGCCATGCGTTTCGCGTCTCGGAGCATGCCCTTGGAGATCTGCGGACGAGCGCAGCAGCCGTAGCTGATCAACTCCACGTCGTATCCCAGGGCATCGAGCACCTGCACGGCCGCCCTGCCTGGGCCTTGATCGTTGAAGCGGGTCCAGGTGTCGGCGAAGAGCGCGACCTTGCCCAGCGGTCGGGCGGCCCCCTGTGCGGCGGGTGCCTGGGCGCCGGAAGACCCCGTGCCGGACTGCACTCGCCCGGTACTGCGCCCCTCGAACCAGCTCTCGAAACGCCGGGGCTCGTAGCTGGGCAGCACGCGCCTGGCATCCACGCCCACGGCCTTCTCCATCAGCCAGCGGACGGGCTTGAGGGGCAGTAGCGCGTTGGCTACGGGCGCCAGCGTCTGACCCAGCGGCGCGACCCGCCCCACGTTCGCGAACGCGCGCGCCGACAGCGGCGTGCCGTGGTCGTCGTAGTAGTGCTGCAGCCACTCGTACTTGAGCTTGGCCATGTCCACCTGGCTGGGGCACTCCGCCTTGCAGGCCTTGCACTCCAGGCACAGGTCGAGGACCTCGTA
>DASVCK010000201.1:0-3895 GCA_036381675.1 Trueperaceae bacterium
GGGCCCAGGTACGAGTAGTCCGACGGGAGGACGGCGTCGTCCGCGGGCGGCCTGAGGACCTGCAGCGCGAGGTTGCCGTAGAGCTCGTTGCCCGTCTCGTCGCCGTCCTCGAAGAAGAAACAGTGCCCGTACGTCCGGAACGCAGCCACGTCCTCGACCAGCACGCCGTTCGTGCCGTGGATCGTCACGCAGCGGTGGTAGGCGTGGTGGATGCTGACACGGGACACTAGGCTGTCTGCGCCGCCGTCGCCGACCTGGTGGAAGTGGATCGGGTAGCGCGCCAGGCGGCCGCGCTGGCCCATGCGGTAGAGCTCGACGGCGTCGAGCCGCAGGCGCCCGCCCGGCATCACCATCACGTGGCCTCCGAACTGCGTGTCATCGCTCTGCTCGTCGCCCCGGATGACCACGTTGCGGTTCAGTCGCGCGACCTCGGCCCGCTGGTCGACGCTTATGCCGCCCACGCTCATGAGGGTGCCCTGGTGGAAGTACTGCACCGGCGCGTCCAGCGTCAGGACGTTGCCCGCGACAGCCGTCACGGTCCGCTCTTCGAACTGTGGGTCTCCGTCGTCCTCGTAGCCCGAGAAGTCGGTCGAGGCGATGACGATGCGGTCGCCGGCCCGCCAGCCGGCGGCATCGCGCAGGGTGATCGCCGTGTCGCCAGGCCGTGCGTCACGGTCAAGGCGCGACCAACTGTCCCCCTCCATCTCGCCGTAGACCTCGATCACTCCTCCCATGGCCGCCAGGAACTTGCTTCCCATGTGGCCGAGGCTCGCGTCTGTCTCGGGTCCCGTGAGCGTGATGACAGCGCTGTGGCTGAAGGGCTTCCGGCTGCTTCCCACGTACAACCCGCCGTGCACGAGTATCCATCCCGCGGTGAGCTGGGTGTCGCGGTCGGCGAACACCAGCGCCCCGTCGACCGTGAGGCTGGAGAGCCGAGGCGGTGTGACGTCGAGCAGCAATACGGTGCCAGCTGGCACGACGACGTCGTCTCCCGCTACGGGCACCCGCCCGCTGGGCCAGGCGGCGGCGTCGGACCACTTGGCGGTGGGCGTGGGCGGGGGCGGGCTCGGCTCCCGGCGAGGGGCGCTTAGGTCCCCCTCGGGCGCTTCTTGGGCACCGCACGCGGCGAGAAGCAAGACGAAGACGAGGGAGGCGGAGCGAAGGAGGACGCGTGCGCGACGCATGCCGAGAATCTAGACCCCGGATCGTGAGTAGGTGACGAGAAACCTCATCGTGGCGAGACCCCCTGCTCAGGGGAGCGCTCGCCGAGCACCTTGCGCATCGCGTCTGGCAGGGCGTTCTTCCAGTTCGGCCAGTTATGTCCCGCGGCGCTCTCCGAGTAGGTGACCTTAACGTTCGCCCTCGCCGCCAGTGCCTCGTACGCCAGCCGGTTGACGTCGTGCAACCACTCGAGCGTGCCGACGTGCAGGTGCCAGGTGGGCGGCACCGGGGTAGACGCATCCCGCAAGCGCTCGAGCAGCCATGACTCGGAGGACCGGTAGGCGTCGAAGGACTCCGGCGTGCCGAGGAACGCACCCGACAGCGCCAGTACGGCGTCCTCGCTCGCATCCTCCGGTTCGCGCGCGGCTCGCCTGAGGGCCAACTGCGCCGAGGCGAGGGCCCCCAGGCTGGCGCCGATCCAGATGCGTCTAGGCGTCAGGTCGTACCGTCTTGTCAGCTCCGGTTCCAGCTCTTCCGCCACGAACCGCAGGTAGCTCTCGTCGAAGGCGTACTCGATCATACGGTCGATGGGCTCGATGAACGCCAGCCGCAGCGGCGCCACCTCCCCGCGCTCGACGAGGGCCTCGAGCAGCAGGTGGAGCGAACCGATCCTCATCATCGCCACGCCGTCCTGGACGACGGCGAGAGGGGTGGCTGCGCCCCGCTCGACGTCTGCCGGCGTGTAGACGGTCACCCGACGCGTCTGCCCCGCCATGAGAGCGCTCTCCAGGCGCAAACGGTCGACCTCGCCCCGCGCCAGGTCCGCGGGCGGCTGCGCCAGCTCGTCTGGCTCGTACTCGGGACCCGTGAGGTAGCTGACCTCGCCGTACCAGACGCTCTTGGCGCGTTGCTCGTTCTGTGGATCCGGCCTTACCTTCCCGTCGGCGCCCACGAACCCGTACTCGAAGTAGGCGTCGTCGGGCAGCTCGTGCTCGACGATCTCGCCCGCGCTCACCGGTCGCGGATCGCGGTCCATATCGGTGAGGTCGCTGACGAGCTTCTCGGCCCATGGAGGCGCTTCGAGCCTTACCTGCATGGGGCGAGTGTATAGGCGCCCTGCCCACGAGTCGGCTCCGTTGCGGCGTCCTACCGGCGGTAGACTCGGGTCGATGCCGAACCCGTTTAGACCGCTTGGCCTCGAGGAGCTCCGGGCGCGAGAGTGCGCCAAGTGGCGGCGCTACCCGCACGACGTGCTGCCGCTGTGGGTCGCGGAGATGGACTTCGCGATCGCCGACGCGATCAAGGTCGCCATCAAGGAGCACGTAGACACCGACGACCTCGGCTACCCGCAGATGACCGGCATGCCGGGCCTGAGGGAGGCCGTCGCCCAGCGCATGGCCGAGCGCTACGGGGCGAGCTTCCCGGTAGAGGGGATCACCTCGCTCGGCTCCACCGTCGCCGGCATGGTCTACGGGTGCCGCGCCTTCGCAGACCCCGGCGACGAGGTTCTCCTGCTGACGCCTCTCTACCCTCCTTTCAAGCGCTCCGTCACCGAGACGGGGCGGGTGCCGGTAGAGGTCGAGCTGGTGCGTGGACCAGAGCGCTACGAGATCGACTGGGACGCCCTGCGCGCCGCCGTGACGCCGAGGACGCGCATGCTCATGCTCTGCAACCCGCACAACCCGATCGGGCTCATGTACTCGGGCACCGAGCTGGCCGCCTTGGCCGAGTTCGTTCTGGAGCACGACCTCATGGTCGTGTCCGACGAGCTCCACGCCGACATCAGCTACGGCGGTCGTCACGTGCCCTTCGCCTCCCTGGCGCCCGAGGTGGCGGCGCGAACGGTCACGCTCTACGGGCCCACGAAGGCGTTCAACTTCCCGGGCCTGGGCATCAGCTTCGTCATGACGGATGGCGCCGACAAGCTCGAGCGCCTCGCCGGCGCCACCGGCGGCCTGCACTCGTGGCCCAGCCGGCTGGCCGAGGCGGCCACGCTCGCGGCCTACAGTCGTTGCGACGACTGGCTGAGCGCCGCCCTGAAGCAACTGACGCGCAACCGCGACCGCGTGGTGGGGTTCGTGCGCGACTCCCTGCCGGGGGGATCCGTACACCTACCCGAGGCCACCTACCTAGCGTGGATCGATCTGCGCGCTGCGGGCTTCGGCGACATGCCGGCGGAGCGCCTGATGGAAACGGCCAAGGTGGGTCTGAGCGAAGGCGCCGAGTTCGGCAAGGGCGGTCAGGGCTTCGTGCGCCTGAACTTCGCCACCTGCGACGATGTTCTCGAGCAGGCGCTGCAGCGGCTCGAGTCCGCGCTGGCACCCGCCGCCTAGGTCCTTGGCTGCGTAGTCAGCTGTCGACCGCGGCGCCGTGATCGGCTACGAAGCCCAGGACCGCGGCCATGAAGCGCTGGGGCACGCCGGTCGCCTCCGGTTCGTTGTGCATCTCGTGGTAGGCGCCCTCGATCCTCACGAGCCTCAGCGAGTCGCCGGCACGGGCGGCTAGCTGCTCGCTGCCACGCACGGACGCGACCCCGTCTTCCTCGCCGTGAACGACGAGCGTGGGCACGCTCAGGCTGTCAGCCGCTGCCAGCAGGCGCCGGCCCATGTCCGTGAGGGTGTGACCCGTAGCGGCCGCCACCGGCCCGGAGTAGACCAGCGGGTCGGCCACGTAGGCAGCGCCCACCGCTGGGTCGCGCGCCAGGGCACCGGCGTCAAGCTTGGCCACCGCCATG
>DASVCK010000202.1:0-11638 GCA_036381675.1 Trueperaceae bacterium
GACGAGGGTGAGGCGGGCTCGATGTGACCCGCCCGAGCCGGCGCCCAGTCGCTCCAGCGCCCCTGCGAAGGCACGCAGGGCGTCGGCCACCCCCTTCTTCTCGACGAAGCGACCCACGAACAGGACCTCGGTGGGCTCGTCCGCTGACCGCCCGCGCGGCGCGAACCCGAAGCGCTTCAGGTCTATGCCGGAGCGGTGCACGAACGTCTTCTCCGGCGGCGCTCCGGCCGCCAGCAGGCGCGCTTTCAGGTCGGTGCTCACCGGCAGGAACAGGGAGCCGCGGGCGAACACGCGCGCGAACGCCTCCGGGTTCCGAGGCAGGTGCGAGGTCGTGTCCGCGCCGCGGAACGACGCCACCAGGCGGCCCCGCACGCCGCGCAGCGCCAGGAGCCGCTCCACGGCTGGGGCCAGGTGACCGAACTGGGCGTGGACGATGTCGTAGTCGCGCTGCCTGGCGAACGACAGTGCGGTATAGGCCGGCACGAGTGACCAGACCTCGGGTCCGCGCAGCGGGTTCATCGCGTCCAGGACGCCGAGGTTCCACGACCTGGGGGAGGCCAGGTGCCCGACCGCCGTGGTCAGCCGCCTGAGGCGGTCCTTGGGCACGGGGAGGTGCTTGTCACGCCGGCGCAGGCCGTAGGAGCCCACCTCGGCATGCGCGCGCTCGTAGGAGCCGACGGCCAGGGGGTAGAGGTGCACGTCGTGCCCCCTGTCGAGCAGACCCGTGATCTGGTTGAGGATGAACGTGTTGTGGATCTCGGGGAACACCGGGATCACGAACGCGATCCGGAGCGGCTCCACTAGCGTGCCAGCGCGTCGCGTCCCATGGCGGCCCTGGCCTGGCGCTTCAGCCCGCCCTTCGCCCGCAGCCAGCGCCGCCTGACCTCGAACGCCAGGGGCGACGCCACCCCGCCGAAGACGGCGTTGACCTGACGATAGGCCCGCCAGCGCTCGCCAGGGCTGGCGATGGCAGCGGCCACGCGGTAGCACTTCTGGCACAGGTAGACGCTCCCGGTCCGGCGCAGCTCGCTGCGGCGCTCGGGGAAGCCGTTCTCTATGACCTGCAGCAGGTAGACGGCGTCCTCGGCCCACTGCACGGCCTTGACGGACGTGCCGCGGTTGTCGTCGTGGCGCCTGAAGCTGGCCAGCACGTCCGCCACCTCGGCGTGGCCGTGCGCGGCCATGAGCTGGACGGTGGCCGCCACGTCCTGGTAGAGCCCGTGCGGGCTCCTGAACCCACCGCTGTCCCGCAGGTGTGCCGTGTTGTACAGCGTCGACGCCAGGTACAGGGGGGTCTGCCTGCGGAACCAGCTGAGGATCACGTCGGCACCGTCGTTCGTCAGGGGACCGAGGGGGTTCGTGGCCAGCACCTCGCCGGCAGCACCGATCACGCGCGACCCGGTCCTCACCAGGCCCAGGTCGAGCCGCCCGTTCAGGGCCTCCACGCACCGGGAGACGAAAGTCGGGTCTACGAGATCGTCGTCGTGCAGGAGGAGGAAGAACTCGCCGTGAGCGTTGTCGACGCAGGAGTTGAAGTTCGCGTTGGCACCGATGTTCTCGGGATGCCTCACGTAGCGCAGCCGGCTGTCGGTCAGACCCGAGACGTACTCGTCGGTGCCGTCGGTGGAGGCGTTGTCGCAGACGACGACCTCGAGGTTCTCGTAATCCTGGGCCAGAGCGCTCGCCAAGGCTTGGGGGAAGTAGCCGTTCCGCCGGTTGTAGGTCGGGATCCCGATCGTGATGAGCGGCAGCACGGGACAAGGGTACCGGTAACCGCGAGCGCGGTCGGGGGTAGCCCTCACTTACCCGCCGGTCGGCGACCAAGGGCCCCCCATCCACCGGCCCGGGAGCGTCACACGTTGTCATGAACCGCCCGACTATCATGCCTTGGTGGCTGCACCGCTCACGACCGGTGCCGGATCTCTCCCGGCCGTGGTGGTCTCCTTCTCCTCTATCCGCGGGTTCCTGCTGCGCGTGCTGGCCGTCGCGCTGGTCGTCGGGGTGCCGGCCGCCATCGTCACGTACATGGTCAGCGGCCGGAGCACGCCGGTGTACCTGGCGGAAGCCACGCTGCTGATCCCGCTGTCCCAAGGGCCGATCGACCTGCCGGGCCAGGTGCCTACCGCCGTCGAGCCCATGATGTCCGCCGCCTACGGGCCCGTCCTGAAGAGCCGCGCGGTCCTCGAAGACGCCTACGCTCGTCTCGCCGGACCGGACGCACCCCCGCCCACCGCCCGCGAGCTGGCCGATTTCAGGGACAGCATCAGCTTCCAGTTTGAGGAGCGCAGGCGCTCGACACTGATCTTCGTCGACGTCGAGGGGCCCTCGCCCGCGGCCGCCATCGACAGGGCGAACGCCCTGGGGGCCGCTCTCGTCGCTTGGGACGACTCGCGAGCGCTGGCAGACGCCAACAGGGGCGTGGAGGTCGTCGAGTCCCAGATCGAGGCGATCGAGGCCGAGCTCGTGCGGCTGCGGGCCAGCGGCAGCCGAGCGAACCTCCCACAGATCGCCAACCTGTCTGTCGTGGCGGCCAACCTGCGTCAGGAGGCGGCAGCCGCCAGGGCAGCCGCCGTCAGCTCGCGCGGCAACCTCGAGTTCCTCGTGCCGGCAGCGCGCAGCTTCCAGATCGAGCCGAGCCCTGTCATCGACGCGGCCGTGGTGCTCGCCCTGGTCACGGTCAGCGCCATGGTCGTCCTGCTGGTGAGGGCGGGCTTGAACCGCCGCGTCAACGGCGTCGCCGGCCTGGCGGAGGTGACAGGGCTGCCGGTGCTGGCGGACCTGACCGGCGTCTCGGCAGGCGGTGCGGCGGCCACGAGACCCGTCAGGTTCGGTCCGGGACGGCCCGACAGCAGGGAGCTCAGCTACCTCAAGGCCCACCTCGACCGCGCGCTCATGGGTGGCGAGGTGCTGGTGGCGGGGCTCACGGACAACAGCGCGGCCGCCAGGGTCGCGACCGCGCTGGACGCTCTGTTCTCCGCGCCGGGTTCGACGACGAACGTGACCGTGGGACCTTGGCTCTTGGGCTCCGGCGACGCCCTGGAGCGCGCCAGCGAAGCCGACGCCGTGCTCATCGTGGCCGACCCGAAGGAGACGATCCGCGCCGACCTGAGGCGTGCGGTCAGGTGGTTGAGCATGTCTTCCGCCAACGTGATGGGCATCGTCGCGGCCAGCACGAGGAGCGCTCGGTAGCCATGCGGGTCCTCGTCACCGGCGGGGCGGGCTTCATCGGCTCACACCTCGTGGAGCGCCTGCTGAGGAGCGGCCACGAGGTCAGGGTCATCGACGACCTGTCCACGGGCACCAACGCGGACCTCCTGAGCGCGCTCGGGGTCGAGCTGGTACGGGGCGACGTCGCCGACCCCGCCGCCGTGAAGGAGGCCGTGCGCGGCTGCGACGCGGTGGCGCACCTCGCGGCGGTCGCGTCGGTCGTGGCCTCGATGGAGAGGCCGCTGGACACGCTGCGGTCGAACGTGACTGGCGCGGTCACCGTGTTCCAGGCGGCGGCGTCAGGGGGCGTGGGGCGCGTCGTGTTCGCCAGCTCCGCCGCCGTCTACGGCGCGAACCAGGACCTGCCGTTGCGCGAGGACGCCCGCGAGATGCCGTTGTCCCCGTACGCGGCCGACAAGCTGGCCGGCGAGCACTACCTCGCCCACTTCCACAGGACGGGCGCCTGCCGTGGGCACGCGTTCCGCTTCTTCAACGTCTACGGGCCCAGGCAAGACCCCGGCAGCCCCTACTCCGGCGTGATCAGCGTCTTCCTCGACCGCGCCTCCAGGGGCCAGCCGCTCGTCGTGCATGGCGACGGCGGCCAGACGCGCGACTTCGTCTACGTCAAGGACGTTGTCGACGTGCTGACCAGGGCCCTCGAGGGGACAGGAGACGAGGACGGGCACATGCCGGTGACGAACATCGGCAGGGGCGTGGCTGTGAGCATCACCGAGCTCGCGCACGCGGCGGTCGAGGCGACCGGTGCCCGCACCCCCAGGGTCGAGCACTCCGAGGCCCGGCCAGGGGACGTGCGGCACTCCCTGGCCGACATCACGCTGCTCAGGAAGCGTTTCGATAACGTTCCCAGCACGAGCCTGAGGGACGGTCTCGGCGCCACGGCGGCGACGCTGACGCCGGCGCCGTAGCCCCGGGCCAGCCATGCGAGGGCCGGGCACGGACACTACCCGACATCACAAGCGGCATCGGCCTTCGTCGCTATCATCCAGTGCCATACCGAGGAGGATCATGTCGTCACCAACGACCTTGGACAGGAATCTCGAAGGAGCCACGGCCCGCCAGGTCGCCGGAGCCCAGCGTGGTCCCGTGGCAACCGCCGGCAGGCCGGCACCATCCAGGGTGCTGTTCGTCGGCCCCATCAAGACCGAGGCCCCCTGCGGCTCGACGGTGAAGAACGAGCTCATGGTGCGGGGGCTCAAGGACAGCGGCGTCACGGTGAACGTCGTCGACACCGGCGACTCCGGGCGCCGCGGCCGGCTGGCTCAGCTGGGCCGGCTCCTCCGCTCGCTGCTAACGGAGCGCCAGCTGGTCGTCTCCGCCTCCCGTAACGGCGTCTATACGCTCGTCCCGCTCTTCGGAGCGCTCACGCTGCTCGGCTACCGCTTCACGATCCTCGTGACGGGTAGCGGGCTGCCCAGGCACGTGAACCGGCTAAAGGGGCTCAAGCGCAGGTACTTCAAGTGGTCGGTCACCCGCGCCAGCGCGATCTTCGCCGAGGGCGACTGGATCAGCCACGAGCTCGAGAAGGTGGGAGTGCACGACTCCCACTACCTGCCCAACCCACGGCCCCGCCCCGCCAAGCGCTGGGACCCGGCCAACCTCGAGGCAGGCAAGCTCACGTACATCTCGCGCGTGATCGCCGAGAAGGGCGTCGAGGACGCCATGGTCGCCGTGGAACGGCTGAGGGCGGAGGGCCGCAAGGTATCGCTCGAGGTGTACGGCCCCGTGCCGCCCTCCTACCGGGAGCGTTTCGAACGGCTCGTCGCCGAGTCGCCCGGCACCTCCTACCACGGCGTGCTCGAGCCGGGCGAGGTCAGCGACGTGCTGGCTCGACACGCCGCGCTCGTGTTCCCTACCACCCTGTTCGAAGGCATGCCCGGGATCCTGGTGGAGGCCGCGATGGTCGGCATGCCCGTCATCTCGACGACGATGACCCCCATCGCCGAGTTCATCGAGAACGGTGTGGCCGGCCTGTTGGTCGAACCGGGCGACCGCGACGCGCTCACCGGCGCCGTCCGCGACGTCCTGACGAGGCCGGAGGCCGCTGCGGCGATGGCCGAGGTCCTGGGCCGCCGCATCGACGTCTACAGCCTCGACAACGTGATCACCAGCATGTGCGACGAGCTGGCCGTACAGGGATGGCGGTGACCGGGAAGGCACCACAGCCGGCACCCGGCCTGGCCGCCCCTGAAGCCCCGAGGACTGTCTCACACCGATGATGCGCCGCCTCTACCACTGGACCCTCAACTCGCTGCCGCCTGCGCTCTCGCAGCGCTTCCAGTACCTGCTGGCTCATGGCCGGCTACCAGACCTGCGAAAGCCGAAGACGTTCAACGAGCACGTCCTGCGCATGAAGCTCACCTGGGACGACCCCAGGCACGTCCCCTTCGCCGACAAGCTGGCGGTGAAGGACATAGTCGCCGAGCGTCTGGGGCCCGAGTGGGTGACCCCGACGCTGTGGAGCGGCACCAGCTTCCCTCAGGATCCGGACTTCCCCTACCCGTACGTCGTCAAGGCCAACCACGGCTCCGGCCAGGTGGCGTTCGTGAGGTCACCGGATGACGAGGTCGGCCTGGCCGAGAGAGTATCGGGTTGGCTGGAGAAGCGCCTGGCGAGGAAGTGGGCAGAGGGCTGGTACGCGCACATAGAGCCGAAGCTCCTGGTCGAGCCCATGCTCGGCGACGGCGTCGAAGCGCCCCTGGACTACAAGTTCTACGGGTTCGACGGCACCGTGGTCTGCGTCCAGGTGGACACCGGTCGGTTCGGTGAGCACAAGCGTTCGTTCTACGACCCCTCTTGGGGGAAGCTGCGCATCGAGTTCGGCTACCCGATCGATCCCGCCGACATCCCCGCGCCGGAGTCCTTGAGCGAGATGGTGAGCGCCGCCTCGGAGCTGTCCCGGGGGTTCGACTTCGCGCGCGTCGATTTCTACGAGCTCGAGTCAGGCCCCCGCTTCGGCGAGGTCACGTTCGCCCCGGCCTCGGGCCTGACGCGCTACGAGCCGCGGTCGGCCGACGAGTGGCTGGGTACCTTCTGGCCCGAGCGGCCCGCCGGGCGGTCCGCCGCTACCGCCGCGGGGCGCCACAAGCTCGTCTAGGACGTGCTCCGTTGGATTCAGGAGGCGGCATGCTAGCGTGGCCAGATGCCTGAGGACGTCGGTTCACCCACCGGCGTCGGCCCGCCGATCGTGGTCGTGGGCGCCGGCGGGCATGCCCGCGTCGTCATCGACGCGCTGCAGGCCGCGAAGGCCCGAGTCGTCTCCATCCTCGATAGGAACCCGTCGCTGTGGGGCACCCAGATGCTTGGCGTCCCCGTGATGTCCGAGGACGAGTGGGCGGCCACCGCCGATGACACGGTGAGCGTCGTCATCGCTGTCGTCGGCTTCGGCGAGGGTCTGGTGAGGCGGCGGCTCGTGCGGGACTGGTCGGCTCGCGGCTCCAAGTTCGCCACGGTGATGCACCCCGGCGCCGTGGTCTCACCGCACGCGAAGGTGGGCGCTGGCGCCCAGGTGATGGCTCGAGCCGTCCTCAACCCCGGTGCCAACGTAGGTGCCCACGCCATCGTCAACACGTCCACCGTCGTCGAGCACGACTGCGTCATCGGCGAGGGCACGCACCTCTCGCCCGGCGTCGTCCTGGGCGGCGGCGTCCGCATCGGCCCCTGGGCCCAGGTGGGCCTGCAGGCCACCGTGCTGCCCGGCATCAGCATCGGCGAGGGCGCCATCGTCGGCGCCGGCGCCGTGGTCAACTCCGACGTCCCTGCCAACACCCTCGTCACGGGGGTGCCTGCCCGAGCGCGGCGGCAAGCGCAGGCGCATCGCGACTAGCGACCCTTACGTGCCCGATTCGAGATACCTGCCATGAAGATCGCCTACCTGCACCAGTACTACGTCAGCCCCACTTCGCCCACGGGCGGCGGGACGCGCTCGTACGAGTTCGCGCGCCGCCTCGCGGCAGCCGGCCATGTCGTCGACGTGATCACCTCCGAGCCGCGGCCCACCGGCGGGCCGGGCGGCGGCTGGCATGTCGAAGAGGAAGAGGGTTTCCGGGTCCACAGGCTGCCCGTGCCCTACGACAACCGCATGTCGTACGCCCAGCGCATCAACTCGTTCTTCCGCTTCGCGTTCGGCAGCGCGGGCCGCGCCGCCTCGCTCAGGGCGGACGTCGTCTTCGCCACCAGCACGCCGCTGACCATCTGTCTACCCGCCGTCTACGCGGCGCGGCGCTCCAAGGCCCCCATGGTCTTCGAGGTCCGTGACCTGTGGCCCGAGGTGCCCATCGCACTGGGCGCGCTTGGGAACCCGGCGATCCAGGCGGCGGCCCGCTGGCTCGAGCGTTTCGCCTACCGCAACGCCGCCTCCGTCGTGGCGCTGTCGCCTGGCATGGCAGACGGCGTGAAGAGAGCCGGCGTGCCGGCCGACAGGGTCCACGTGATCCCTAACGGCAGCGACCTCGACCTCTTCGCTCCGGACCCGGAGCTGAGAGGCAAGTTCCGCTCCCAGCACGAGTGGCTCGGCGACCGGCCGCTGGTCGTGTACACCGGCACCTTCGGGCTCGTGAACGGCGTCGGCTACCTCGTCGAGGTCGCCGCGAAGGTGGCGGAGCTCGACCCCGACGTGCGCTTCCTGCTGGTGGGCGACGGACGCGAGCTCGAGGACGTGCGAGCGCTCGCCGGCCGGCTGGGAGTACTCGATCGTTCGCTCTTCATCTGGCCCAGCCGTCCCAAGACCGAGGTGGCGGCCGTGCTCGCCGCGGCCGACCTGGCGACATCGGTCGTCATCGACGTCCAGGAGCTGTGGCACAACTCCGCCAACAAGCTCTTCGACGGGCTGGCGTCCGGGACGGCGTTCGCCGTCAACCACGAGGGCTGGCAGGCCGACCTCATCCGCGACTCGGAGGCAGGCCTGGTCCTGGATGCCAAGGACACGGCCTCGGCGGCGCAGGCCGTCGTCACGGCCCTGCGGACGCCGGGTTGGGCGGCGCAGGCCGGCGCGAACGCGCGGCGGCTCGCCGAGGAGAGGTTCTCGCGCGACCAGCTGACGGCCCAGCTGATGGAGGTCCTCGCCGAGGCCTACGAGCGCCATCACGCGGACCGGAGAGCGCGATGAGCTGGTACGCGGCCTGGGGTAAACGGGCCCTGGACGTGATCGCCTCCAGCGTCCTGCTCGTCGTGCTCTCGCCCGTCATGCTGGTCGTGGCGCTATCCACCTGGGCGGCACACGGCTGGCCGGTGCTGTTCGTTCAGGAGCGACCTGGTCGGAACGGCCGGCCGTTCCGCATGTACAAGTTCCGCACCATGAAGGACACCAGGGACGAAGTGGGCGAGCTGTTGCCGGACCACCTGCGCACGACGTCCGTTGGCAGCTTCCTGCGGAAGTTCAGCCTCGACGAGCTGCCCGAGCTGGTCAACGTGCTCAGGGGCGAGATGAGCCTCGTCGGCCCCAGGCCGCTGCTGATGAGCTACCTGCCGCGCTACACGCCCGAGCAGGCCCGCCGTCACGAGGTCAGGCCCGGGGTGACCGGCCTCGCACAGGTGCGCGGACGCAACGCGATCGACTGGGAGACGAAGTTCGCCTACGACGTGGAGTACGTGGACGACGTTACTTTGCAGAACGACCTGAGGATCCTGCTGCAGACGGTCGGCAAGGTGTTCAGCACCTCCGACGTGAACGCCGGCCCCACCACGACGATGCCGGAGTTCATGGGCTCGGCCACGAGCGAACCGGACGGGCGTAGTGGCCCTCAGTAGGACACGCCGGTGTTCGACCAACTGCAGCCGTTCCACCTGAAGGTGGCGGACGCTGTGCCGCTGGCGGACACCCGCTGACCGGTGGCGATCTCGCGCACGCTACCCGAGTAGCTGATCTCCACCTCGCCGGCGTCTCCATTCACCGCTGACCGCACGATCTCGTAGGAGTACCGCAGCTCCGTGTACACGCTGCCGTAGGTGGCCCTGGCGCTGAGTATCCACTCGTCCACGACCCGGCTCACCGCGCCTCGCAGCGCCGACTCGTCGGGCTCGCGCGGCACGGCGCACGCGGCGGCGGCCGCCCTGTCGCTGCCGGTCACGGAACTGCCGGCGCCGGTCTGCACCGGGATGGCGTAGCTGATGCCCGCGGCCAGGTGAGGAGCGATCTGACGACCCCCGAGAAGCGGAACCGACGCTACCCCAGCCTCCAGGTCGAGCCGCAGCGCCAGGCCCAGCGGCACGTGCGCCCCCAGCGCGGCGTGGTAGCTGACGTCGTTGCCGTAGACCCCAGCACCGACGCCGAGGAACAGGGGCACGGGCAGGCTGACGGGCGGGTAGCCGCGCAGCTGCACGCCCACGTACGGGCCCGCCGGCGTCCAACTGGCCTTGAGCTGGACCCCGAAGTGGCCCGACTGCAGAGAGATGGCTGGGGCGATCGTCTGGTAGCTGGGGAAACCGGCGCTCACCCCGAACGCCGCGAGCGCAGGCGGCGGACCGTCCGCGGTCTCCTCGACTGCCTCGGCCCCCGCTTCCTGCGCCATGACGTACGTGAAGCACAGGGCGAGAGCCACCATGAGCGTGCTGGCTGTTCGCCTCGACATCCTTCGGAGGCTATCAGCCGAGCTCACCACCGTGCCGGGACGGGTGGTAACGTTCCGGAACTGCGGATGCTCCTTGGGGGCAAGCGAGCGCGTTTGGTTGAACTCGTCTCCGGGGCGTGGGGTGCGACTAAAGTGAACGAACAACCCGAACCGACGCTACGCGACCTCCTGCTGCTCATCAGGCGTGGTCTGCCCTTCGCCCTGGCCGTCGCCGTGGGCGCTGCCGCGCTCACGTACGTGCTGAGCACCCGGATAATCCCCGAGTACCAGGCCTCCGCCTCCCTGCTGGCCAGCCGTCCCAACAGCTCGCTGCAGGGGTCGTTCGGCGTCTCGCTCGTCACCGCCCCGGTGATAGACGTAACGGCCTACCAGGCCGCGGCGACGAGCTCGCCCGTCCTGGCGCGCGCGCTGGAGTCCACGGGCCTCACCGACCCGACCACGGCGTAACTGCGCGACTTCGAGGATCGGATAAGCGTCCGCGTCGAGAACGCACAGCAGTCGAGCCTCATCCACCTGTCCGTCACCGACCCGGACCCCTCCGTCGCTGCCAGGAACGCCAACGCCTTGGCGCAAGCGCTGCTGAGCTGGGACGAGCAGCGAGCCACGCAGAACCTGCAGACGGTGGTCGAGACGCTCGAGAGCCAGCTGCGCTCGATAGACGAGGAGATCGCCATCGCTCTCGTCGCCGGCGAGGCTGCGGCGGACCAGCTGGACGGCCTGCGGTCGCTGAGGGCCGAGCGGGTCACGCAGGTCAACGCCGCTCGCGCCATGCTCACCTCCGCCGTCGGGCTGCTCGAGGTGCTCGAGCCGGCCGCGGTGCCGCTCGAGCCCGTATCGCCTAGGCCCGTCCGCAACTCCGCCCTGGCGTTCGTGCTGGGCCTGTTCCTCGTCTACGGTCTGGTGCTCCTGCGCGACGCGCTCGACACCCGCTTCCGGGGCGGCGAGGACCTGGCGCGCAGCACCAACCTGCCGGTCATCGGCGAGTTCCCGCGGATGGCGCCCGGCACCCGGCTGCTGCCCAGGGAAGCAGCCAGCTACCTGCGGACCAACGTCAACTTCGCCACCGCCACCTCACACCCGAAGGTGGTGCTGGTCACGAGCGCCGGCACGGGCCAGGGCAAGACCTCGGTGGCGTGCAGCCTGTCTGAGAGCTTCGTACGCAACGACTACCGTACTCTCCTCCTCGACTGCGACCTGCGCAGACCCATGGTCGCGGGCGTGTTCGGGCTGAGCCCGGCCAACGTGCGCGCCGCTGGGAACGGTGCCCTGACGGTACGCGAGGTGCTCGAGAACCCAGACGCCGCGGGCTCGCCGGCCTCTGTCCGCCTCGACAAGGCGACCCTCGACGTCCTACCCCAGTTCGGCCCGGCGCCGTCGCCGGCGGAGCTCATCTCTCAGGGCTTCGTCGACATGCTGAACCGCTTCAAGGCCGACTACGACGTGATCGTCATCGACACCCCGCCCATGCTGCCCGTCGCCGACGCCCTGACCATGGCTCCGCACACGACCGGCGTGGTCTTCGCTGTCAGCCTGCCCGACGCCGACAGGCGCTCGGTCAACGCCGGCATCGACCTGCTCGAGCGGATAGGCGTGAGGCTCCTCGGCATCGTGGCGACCAACCTCGAGAAGTCCACGAGCCGGCCGGGCGACTACGGGTACGGCTACGGCTACGGGTACGGCTACGGGCCCTCGGAAGGGACCGGCGATAGCGGTGGCGGCAAGGGAGGCGGCGGTGGTGCCGGCGACTACGCTGCCGAGGTGCCTGCCCGTGAGCTCGCGGGCAAGGCGACGCAGGGAGCATCCAAGGCCACGACCCCCTCGTCGTGGTGGACGAGGTTCTGGCC
>DASVCK010000203.1:0-25778 GCA_036381675.1 Trueperaceae bacterium
CATCGGCCCGAGCGGCGCGGGGCAGGTGGCCAAGGCCGTGAACCAGGTCGTGATCGCAGGCACTTACGCCTCGGTGGCCGAGGGCATGGCGCTCGCCCAGCGCTCCGGCGTGGACACAGGCGCCCTGGTGCGCGCGCTGTCCGGCGGGGCCGCCGGCTCGTGGATCCTCGCGAACCGAGCCGGCAACATGCTCGCCGGCGAGTACCCGCTCGGCTTCAGGACGCGGTTGCACCGCAAGGACCTTGGCATCGCCCTCTCGGAGGCCAGGGAGCTGGGCGTGAGCATGCCCGTGGCGGCCTACGTCGAGCAGATCGAGACCGGCCTGGTAGGGCGCGGTTACGGCGACGAGGACGTGTCCAACGTGGCCAGGGTCGTGAGGGAGATGGCCGGCCTGGACGACTGAAACCTCGTCACAGCCGGGCGATGAGCTCGGTGCGTCTGAGCGAGCGCGCCCCCAGCCACAGGAGCGCCGCCGCGGCCAGCCACAGGACCAGGCCGAGCAGCAGGACCAGCCACACGCTGAAGTACATGACCCCGGCCACCTGTCCGATCATGAGCGCCACGATGGGCAGCACGACTACTCCTCCCAGCTGGTAGGCCTCCTGGAAGGTGCGGACGCGGGACGAGACGATGACCGAGGTGCCAAGGCCCACGGCGGCAGCGGCCGGCATCACCCAGACGAGGAGGACCAACCACATCGTCGTCGGCATGAAGATGCGACCCATCGTCGGCCACGCCGCCAGGTTGGCGGTGACACAGTAGACGACGAACGAGAGACAGCCGATCGCCACCGCAGGCAGCCAGGCCGACAGCATCTTGGCCAGCACGAGGTCACGGTCTGAGATCGGGCTGTAGACGAGGGCCTCGAGCGTCCCTCGCTCCTTCTCGCCGGCGAACGAGTCGGCGGCCAGCACGCTGGCGACCATCAGCGGCACGATCAGGAACAGCGGCGCGAGGATGTAGACGACGCCGAGGACCACGGCCTGTTGGGCAGGGTCCAGCCCGGCTACCCTGGCGACCAGGTCGGGTGAGAGCGTCTGAAGCTGATCGGCGAGTTGCCCCATGCCGCCGGCCGCCCGCGGCGCGATGAGGGCCAGGAGCAACGGCAGCCCCACCATGACGATCACCGGCACGACGAGGAACGGGACGGAGACGGCCTTGCTGGCCAGCGCGACCGTCACGTCCTTGCGCACGATGGCGCGGATCGCCCGCCACGTCTCCGGCTGCCGACCGGGCTCCACGCTCACCGTTCCTCCCCGTAGATGGAGAAGTAGACGTCCTGCAGGGTCGCGCGGACGGGCTCAACGCGGTACACGCTCAGCTCGGACCCCACCAACAACGACACGACTCGCGGTGCGGAGCCCGGCGGCAGGTGGTCGATCGTCAGTTCGTTCCCTTCGTGCGACGGTGCTACCGCCGCGTCAGGGAACGCCGCGCGAACTGACTCCGCCGCCTTGGCTGCCTCGCCGGCGCCGACCTCGATGACGAGACGGCCGGGCAGGCGTCCGGCTAGCTCCGCGGGCGTGCCGATGGCGACGACGGCCCCCGAACGCATGACGGCGACCCGGTCGCAGACGGCCTGGGCCAGGGCCAGGTCATGCGTGCACAGGACCACGGTACGCCCCTCCGCCGCGCTCTGCTCCCGCAGCGACTCTGTCACCTCGCGCGATGCCACAGGGTCAAGGCCCGAGGTGGGCTCGTCCAGGAACAGCAGCTCCGGCTCGTGCTGCAGCGCCCGTGCCAGCGCCAGCCTCTGCTTCATGCCCTTGCTGAAGCCGCCCACCTTCCTGTCGGCCGCTTCGCCCAGGCCGAAGCGTGCCAGCATCTCGTCGACCCTGCTTGCCATCCGCTCCCTCGGGTAGCCGTAGAGCTCGGCGTAGTAGCGCAGGTTCTGCCTGGCGGTGAGGCGCTCCTCGAGCGCGTGGTTCTCCGGTAGGACGCCAAGTCGGGACCTCACGGCGGGCCCGTCCTCGAACGGCGAGAGACCGAAGACCGTGGCGGAGCCGGCCGTGGGCGTCAGTACGCCGGCGAGCATGCGGATGGTCGTGGTCTTCCCGGCCCCGTTGTGGCCCAGCAGGGCGAGCACCTCTCCCCGTTCCACCGCGAGGTCGAGGCCGTCCACCGCCACCTTCTCGCCGAAGCGTCGGCTCAGCCCGGCAGCCTCGACGACGGGCGCAGCCTGCGAGGAGGCGCGTGCCGTCACCGCCGTACCGCCACGGCCCACACGCGGTCGGCGTCGTCACCGGCCGGCTCGCCGTCCGGGTACAGCACGACCTGCACCTCCTCGAACCCGGCTGCCTCCAGCAGCCGCCTGAGGGTCTGAGCGTCGTATCCCCTCTCGGCGTGGCGTTCCACGAAGCTGCCTTCCGGCGTGCTGCAGTAGGCCTCGACGAACGCCAGGCCAGTCTCCGCGTCGTACTCGTGCCGCCAGGAGTAGTAGACGTCGTCGGCCCAGCCCTCGACCTTGCCGCCTGCCCACAACTCCCGCATCGCCACCTCCGTGTTGGCATCGAACACGAAGGTGCCGCCCGGCGCCAGGTGGCGGTGGACGTTACGGCAGGCGACCAGGAAGTCCTCCTCCGTCAGCAGGTTGTTCAGCGAGTCGAACACCGAGTAGACCAGGTCGAACTCACGCCCCAGGGAGAAGCTGCCGAAGTCGGCGTCGTGGAACCTCACGCCTGGCAGCTTCCGCCTGGCCACGGCCAGCATGTCGGGGCTGGCGTCCAGGCCCTCCACCGGTATCCCGCGCGCCGCCAGAGGCGAGGTCGAATTGCCCGTGCCGCATCCCAGGTCGAGCGCCGGGCCGCCTGAGTAACCGCGGGCCGTCGCCAGGTGCAACACGAACTCGGCCCACAGGTCGTACTCCACGTCGGCCATGATGTCGTCGTAAACGTCAGCCAGCGCGGTGAAGGGCAGCGTAAAGAGGGGTCTGCCTGCGTCCGACACTCTCGTGCGCCTCAGGTGCGGGCGGCCGCGTCGAGCGGGACGCAGGTCACCGTCTTGCCGACCAGATGGCGCGAGCCGGCCCGCGTAGCGTGCCCGCTCAAGCGGCTCGTTCGTCGACGATCAGCGCGACCTTGCCCATGTTGCGGTTGGCGCGCATGTAGGCGTGAGCCTCCTCGACGTCCTCGAGGCGATACGACCTGTCCACGTGCGGGGTGATGTGGCCAGCCTCCAGGTCTGCGCCGAACCTGGCCAGGAACTCCTGCCTGACCTTCAACTTCTCGGCGAGCGGCCTGTGCCGCAGCGTGGAGCCGATCAGTTTGAGGCGCCGCGTCATGAGCTCGCGGATGTCCAGCTGGGCACGCCTGCCGCCCAGCGTGGCTATGAACACGATCCTGCCGCCCGTGGCCAGCACCTCGAGGTTGGCGGCGAAGTACTCCTCGCCGACGATGTCGAGGATCACGTCAACGCCGGCGCCGCCGCCGTGCTCGGCGATGGCCTCTTCGAACGGGCGCGTCAGCCTGTCGATGGCCAGGTCGGCGCCAAGACGTTCGCACATCGCGACCTTATCGGGGCCTCCGGCCGTGGCGTAGACGGTGCAACCGGCGCGCTTGGCGAGTTTGATCGCGTAGGTTCCCACGCCGCTGGCGCCGCCATGGACGAGGACCCGTTCGCCCTGCTTGAGCCGCGCCTCCATGAAGAGGTTCAAGTAGGCGGTGAACGCGACCTCGGGCAGGGACGCCGCCTGCGCCCACGTCCAGTCTTCGGGCACGGGGATGAGCATGCCTGCCGGCACGGCTGCGTACTGGCCGTAGCCACCGCCGGGCAACAGCGCCGTGTACCTGCGTCCCGGCTGCACGCCGGCCGCTTCCATCACGGACTCGTCCCCGGCGACCACGTACCCGGCGGCCTCGAGCCCGAGGACCTCCGTCTCGCCTGGCGGCGGCGGGTAGTTGCCAGCGGCCTGGGACAGGTCGGCGCGGTTGAGGGCCGTCGCCATCACCTGCATGAGCACCTCACCCGGACGAAGCTCGGGCGCGGGCACCTCGCCGAGCGTCAACCCGCCGTCGCGCACGACCACGGCCCGCATGCGGCGCGGCAGGGACCCCGTCTCCTCCACTCCGTGCGTCATGGGCCATGCTACCGCCCGCTGGACGGGCGGCGCGGAAGGCCACGGTGGCGACAGGCTTTCCTGGTAGCTTGGTGGTCATGATCGGCGTAGACCTCGGCACGACGAACGTACGTATCCACGTGAAGGGCAAGGGCGTCTTGCTGAGGGAGCCCGCCGTCATAGCGGTCGTGAAGGGGACGACGGACGTCAAGGCCGTCGGGCAGGAGGCCTACCGCATGCTGGGCCGCACGCCCGGCAACATCACCGCCGTCAGGCCGATGGCGGACGGCGTCATCGCCGACTACACGCTCACCGAGAGGATGCTCAAGGCGTTCATCGGGAAGGTGCTTACCGGTCCGGCGCGGTTCCTGAGGCCCAACATCATGGTCTGCATCCCGTCCGGCATCACCGAGGTCGAACGCCGCGCCGTCGTGCAGGCCATGCACGAGATCGGAGCCCGCAAGGCCTACCTCATCGAGGAGCCGGTCGCCGGCGCCATCGGTGCCGGCATCAACATCGCCGAGCCGGTCGGGTCGATGGTCATAGACATCGGCGGCGGCACCACCGACGTGGCCATCCTCAGCATGGGCGGGATCGTCGTCTCCGAGAGCCTGCGCATCGCAGGCAACACGTTCGATCGGGACATCATGGCTTTCGTCAAGGCCAAGCACAACCTGCTCATCGGCGACCGCACCGCGGAGGAGATCAAGCGCACCGTCGGCGCTGCGAAGATCGTCTCGCCCGAGGACGACAGGTCCGTCGAGGTCCGCGGTCGCGACCTCATAGACGGCATGCCGAAGAGCGTCACCGTGACCACGCAGGACGTCGTCACGGCCCTCAAACCCTCGCTCGAGAAGATCGCCGCAGGGCTGCGGAAGGTCGTCGAGCAGGCGCCTCCGGAACTGGTGTCCGACGTGATCGAGCGCGGCATCGTGATGACGGGCGGCGGCGCGCTGTTGCGCAACCTCGACGCCTACCTCGGGGCCGTGACGTCCATCCCGGTCGGCGTCGCACCTAACGCAGCCGACTGCGTGGTCATGGGCACAGCGCAGGCGCTCGACATGGTCCACATCCTGAGGGACGCGAGCTACGAGGCGACCTGAGCCGAGCCTTCACGGCCCCAGTGGATCGTCCGGTCCGCGCGGCGCGATCTGGACGGCGGTGCGGGCCAGGCGGCCGGTGACCAGGAACCCGAGCCCGTAACCGAGGACCAGCACAGCCAACAACACGTACACGGGCAGACCTACCTGGCCGGTGGCGAGGGCCAGCGACGCGAACCACGCGGTCGTGGAGAGAGTCACCCCGGCCAGCAACGCGCGTGCCAGCACGGCCTGTCTGGTGGCGAGCGAGGACAGGCGCACGGTCGTTGCCAAGCCCAGCGGCAACTGCGCGAACGCGAAGGCCACCAGCGTCCACGCCAGGAACTGACTGGCGCGGCCCGACCCTCCCGCCAACGCCGAGACGGCCACTCCCACCAGCACGGCCACGAGCGAGTGCCCGAAGAACGCGCCGGCGTAGACGAGCCGGAGGAACGAGGCCGCCTGCCCCTGCGTCAGGTCGTCAGCGCTCAGGTAGTGCGCCGCGAGCTGCGCGAAGGGGCCGGACCTACTCAGTGCGGTTCGTGCGTCTGCCGGGCGAACCAGGTAGCGACCGCCACCCCGGCCGCGGCGAACAGCGCCAGCGAGCCGGTGATGATCAGTGCGTTGCGCATGATGACGAGGAAGGTTTCCACTTCGCCTCCTGGTGCGTGAGCATAACGCAGCCTGGCGTGCACGGCGACCGTCACGGGGCGGCTCGGCCTCAGCCCTCAGGCACTGGCGGCCGCCGACGCTGCCGCTCCCTTGGTGGTCAGCGACCGGAAGCGCAAGCACAGCAGCAGCGCAGCGCAGCTGAGGCCCGCGATGAGCCCGAACCACATGCCGCGGGGTCCCATGTCGAGAGCGAACGCGCAGGTGATCCCGGTGGTGAAGCCCACCGCCCAGTACGAAAGCAGCGTCATCAGCATCGGCACGCGCGTGTCCTTCAGGCCACGCAGCGCTCCGATGGCGGCCACCTGGACGCCGTCCACGACCTGGAACGCGCCGGCCATGGTCAGGAAGAGCGCAGCGTAGGTGACGACCGCCCTGTTGTCGGGGTCAGCGACGTCGATGAACACGGCGGTCAGGACCTCGGGCGCGAGGATGTAGAGGCAGGCGGTGACCAACATGAAGGCGGCGGCGACGACCACGCCGAGCCACCCGGCACGTCTCACGCCCCCTAAGTCGCGCCTTCCGGCGGCCTGACCCACCCTCACACTCGTTGCCGTGCCGACTGCCAGGGGCACCATGAACGACATCGAGGCTAGTTGCATGGCGATCTGGTGACCGGCGAGCGGCTCGCCGCCGAACGTGCCCATGATCAACGCGGCTGCCGCGAACAGGCCCACTTCGAAGCCGATCGTGAGGCCGATGGGCCAGCCAAGTCCCACCAGCTCCCGTAGCAACCCCGGTTCGACGGCCCAACCGCGGAACACCCGCAGGTGCCGGTAGCCGCCGCTGATGACGAGGGCGGCCGCGACGGCCATCAGCGTGTACGTGACCGACGTAGCGAAGCCGGCTCCGGCCACGCCCAGCGCGGGGGCGCCGAGACGACCGAAGATCAGCACCTCGTTCAGACCTGCGTTGAGGACCACCCCGGCGCCGAGGATGAACATGATCGGCCTGGTCTGTCCGTTGCCCTCCAGGAAGCCGCGCAACGCCACCAGCGTCAGGGCTCCAGGCATGCCGAGCGCGACCGCACGGAGGTAATCGCCGGCGCCGGTCAACACCTGCTCGTCCTGCCCCGTGAGCCGCAGGACGGGCAGCAGGTTGGCGACGAGCAGCGCCACGGGTACAGACAGCGCGCCGGCCAGTAGGACGCCGTGACGGACCGCGCGGGCGGCCTTCTCGTGATCCCCCGCGCCCACCGCCTGCGCCACGACCGGGCTTACTGCCATGACGAGGGCCATGGTGATGAGGTAGACGAAGTTGAAGGCGACCGCGCCCAGGGCGAGCCCTGCCAGCGGGATCGCCCCGAGACGGCCCACCATCACCGTGTCGATGAAGCTCATCCCGTTCTGTGCCAGTTGCGCCAGCACCAACGGCGCCGCGACCGTGAGCAGGGCTCTCAGTTCTCTGGTGACGGTCTGCGGCACCGGCCCACGATACCCACGTCTGTGAGCGCGGTAGCATCCCGACATGCGTGTGCTGCTAGCGGCCGTCCTCGTCGTCGTGCTCGTGCTCGGCGGCCTCTTCGCCTTCGGCTTGCCGCCCTTCGGGCCGAGGGAACCGGCTCCCCCGCCGGTCCCAGCCATATTCCCGCTGGTCGAGGCCGGTGACGCCGCCGCGATCCACGCGGCCGTCGCGGAGGGCGCGGACGTCCACGCTCGTAACGAAGCGGGCCTGACGCCCCTCATGGTGGCCGTCACCACCAACGTGCCCACGACCGTCGTCGAGGAGCTACTGGCTGCAGGCGCCGAGATCGACCAACAGGCCGCGAACGGCGTCACGGCGCTCATGTTGGCGGCGTCGCAGGGCACGCCGGCCCAGGTCGTCTACCTGCTCAACGCAGGCGCCAACCCGACGCTGCGGGACGCCGAAGGACGCAGCGCCGCCGACCACGCCGCGAGCAACACCTCGGTGCGGACGTCGGGCGCCTACGTGAGGCTGGTCGAGACGCAGGACATGGAGTTCGTGCCCGGATGGCCCAGCGCCTACGTCGTCCCCGTGGAGGGCGCGACGATCTCGAGCCGCCGCAACCACCTGCCGGGGGCACCGCGGGCCTACCGCAACGGCGTCCACGAGGGCTTCGATTTCTACGCTGGTACCGTCAGTGTGCCCATCGAATACGGCACGCCCATCAGGGTGGCCGCCGACGGCGTCGTGATCCGAGCCGACCACGACTATGTCGAGCACACCCTCGAGGAGTACGAGGCGATCATCGCTGATGCGACAGCCGCCCTGGACACGCCCCCGGAACTGCTCGACGACCTACGCGGTCGCCAGGTTTGGGTGCGCCACCCAGGGGGCTTCATCACCCGCTACGCCCACCTGGCCACCATCGCAGAGAGTGTCGTCGAAGGCGCCCGGGTCCATCAGGGCGACATCATCGCGACGACCGGCAACTCGGGCACGCTCGAGGCGGCGCAGGGCACGCGCGATGGCCCCCATCCGCACGTGGAGATCTGGCGCGGCGACGAGACCTTCCTCGGCGCCGCCATGGAGCCGGAGCAGATCTGGGCGCTGGCGGCCCAGGTGTTCGGCGAGGACGCCCTGCCGCCGTTCCACGACTGAACACTGCCACCGGCCTCGCCGGATGGCGAGGCCGGGCGAGCGGAGCTCGTAGGCACCTTACGACTGGGCTACGGGACTCGGCCTGCGACCGCGCCTAGCGCTAGCCCTTACCAAGGCAGGTTGAACCCCGCGTGGTTCTCGTGACGGTAGTAGTCCTCGATCTCCTGCGGGATCAGGCTGACGTCGTCGCACACCTTGAACAGATGGAGGTCGTTCTCCGAGACCGTGCCCTGCCTCAGCAGCGTTCCCTGGAACCACTGGATCAGGCCCTTCCAGTACTCGACGCCGATGAAGTAGACGGGGAACGGCTTGATCTTCTTCGTCTGGATGAGCGTCAGCGCCTCTGACACCTCGTCGAGCGTGCCGAACCCGCCCGGGAACGCGATGAACGCGGTCGAGTACTTGACCAGCATGACCTTGCGCACGAAGAAGTACTTGAAGTCGATCGAGTTCGTCAGGTAGGCGTTGGGCGCCTGCTCGTGCGGCAGATCGATGTTGAGGCCGAAGCTCTGGCCGCCCCCGTCAAGCGCGCCGCGGTTGGCAGCCTCCATGACGCCCGGCCCGCCGCCGGTGAGGACGGCGTAGCCGGCCTCCGCCAGCCCCTTGGCGAGGTGGCGCGCCGAGGCGTACACCGGGGAATCCTCCTTGACGCGGGCCGACCCGAAGATCGTCACGGCCTTGTTCACCCCGGCGAGTTCCTCGAACCCCTGGGCGAACTCGCCGATGATCCTGAACATGCGCCACGAGTCCTCCGCGAGCGCGTCTATGACGTACTGCTTCTCCATGTCCTGCATCCGCCGAGGTTAGCAGCCGACCGTGTGCCCCCGGCGTGCGTGAGGCCGCCCGCTTCTAGTCGCGCAGCTCCACCACCGTGACGCCGTGGCCGCCCTCGTACGGCACCGCGTCGGCGAAGCTCTTGACGCTTCGAGTCGCCTTGAGCTCCTGTCTGATGGCGTCGCGCAGCGCACCCGTCCCCTTGCCGTGTAGGATGCGCACCTGACCCGACCGCAGGGCGTGGGTCTCGGCGATGAAGTCGCGCACGGCCTCGAGCGCCTCCTCGACGCGAGCGCCCCGCACGTCGAGCTCTTGGGGCTTGGGCGCCGGTCCGGCCGGCACCGGCGCGCGGCGTTTCGTTCCCGCGCCGGTCTCCTCGCCGACAGGCTGCGCCTCGCGCTTCGGCACCTCCACCTTCACCAGGCCCAGCTGCACCAGCACGGCGTCGCCACGCTCCTCCAGCACTCGCCCGCGGGCGTTGTAGTCCGCCACGTGCACTAGCGCGCCGGGGCGCCACGGATCCTCTCGCGCTTCAGTGGTCGACTGCTGGGTGCCGCGGGTGGTCCGAGCGGCGTCGCGGGCCGCGCGCCTCAGCTCCTGCAGCTCCTCCAGCGCCTTGGACCGCTCCTGGGGCCGCGACGTGGCCGCGCGCTTGAGCTTCGTGGCCCGCTGCAGGGTCTCGCCCAGCAGCTCCTCGGCCCGGGCAGCGGCGGCAGCCAGGAGCTCCTCCTCGCGCGCCCTGAGCGTGGCGATCTGCTCCCGGAGAACCTCGGCCTCCTTCACGGCGATCTCGCCGCTGCGCCGGGCCTCGTCGCGCTCTGCCGTGAGCTTTGCCCGCTGCTCTTCCAGCGTCGCGAGCAGCGTTTCGAGCCGCCCCGCCTCTTCACCGAGCAGCTCCGACGCCCTGGCCAGCAGTCGCTCGTCCAGCCCTATGCGCTCGGCGATCGCCAGGGCATAGCTGCGTCCGGGCTGGCCGACCACCAGGCGGTAGGTCGGCCGCAAGGCCTCTAGATCGAAGCTCATGGCGGCGTTCACGACGCCCTCCGACTCGCTGGCGAACACCTTGAGCGGCGCCAGGTGCGTCGTCACGACGCCGCGCGAGCCGCCCTCCCTCACTCTCTCGAGGATCGCCTGTGACAACGCGGCGCCCTCGTCAGGGTCGGTGCCGGAGCCCAGCTCGTCGATCAGCACGAGGGTCCGCGGGCCGGCCCGTTCGACGATGTCCTTGAGGTTCACGAGGTGGCCGGCGTAGGTGGATAGCGACGCCTCGATACTCTGTTGGTCTCCGATGTCGGTGAGCAGCTCCTCCAGGCGGGGCACCAGCGCGGGCTTCTCGGCCGACGCGGCGACGAACAGTCCGCTGTGCGCCATGACGGCCGCCAGGCCCACCGTCTTGAGGAGCACGGTCTTGCCGCCCGCGTTGGGACCGGTGACGATCAAGAGGCGCCGCTGCGCGTCCAGCTCCACGTCGTTGGGCACGCAGCCCTCGACCAGCGGATGACGGGCTGCGATCAGGCGCACGCGCCCGGCGTCGTCGAAGCTCGGCCGGGTGAGCCGCCACTCCTTCGCCAGCCTTGCTGCGGCGTTGACCACGTCGAGGCGCGCGACGGCGGCCAGGCTCTGGTCCACCAGCGGCTCGTCGGCGAGGCGCCTGGCCAGCGCCAGCAGTATGCGCCTGACCTCGTCCCGCTCCTCCATCTCCAGGAGCGCGAGCTCGTTGTTGAGCGGCACGACCGACGACGGCTCGATGAACACGGTCGCCCCGGAGTCCGACCGGTCCAGCGCGATCCCGGGCACGCGCGACTGCGAGGAAGCCTTGACCGGGATCACGTAGCGGTCGCGCCGCAGCGTTATCAGCGGTTCCTGGACGTCGGCGGCGTGCGCCTCGAGCAGCCGGTTCAGCCGGTCCCGGATCTGGCCACGCAGCGGAGCCAGCCGCTGCCTGATGTCGCGCAGCTTGGGCGTGGCGTCGTCGCGGACGTTGCCGTCGACGTCGAGCTGCTCACGCACCAGCCGCAGCACACCGTCGAAGCTACCGATGAGCTCGGCCAGCTCCGTCAGGGCGGCGCGGCCCGAGAGCGCGATGCCCCGCCTGAGCGTCGCGGCGGCGTCGAGGGTGTACGCGACGCTGAGGATCTCCCGTCCGTCCAGCATCCCGCCCTCGCGCACGCGATGAAGCAGCGGCCTGACGTCCTCTATGCCGCCGAGCGACAGCTCCCCGCCGTCGATCACCTCGGTCACCCGGCGGTGCATGGCGGTGGCGGCTTCGATGCCGGAGCCGGGACCTAGGTCGCGCGCTAGCTCGGCGCCGAGGCTGGTGCCGGCGCGGTCCGCCAGGGAGGCGAGAACGCGCCCCCAAGACAGGCGTTCCAGTGTCTGCGGGCTCGTCAGCACGGCCGCACAGTATAGGGGCTCTTCAGCGGGCTGCCTGGATCGCGGTCAAAGCGATGGTGTAGACGATGTCCTCAACGGAAGCACCGCGCGATAGGTCGTTGACCGGACGCCTCAGCCCCTGGAGCATGGGGCCGATGGAGATGACGTCGGCAGCCCGTTGGACGGCCTTGTAGGTGGCGTTGCCGCTGTTGAGGTCGGGGAACACGAGGACTGTGGCGCGGCCGGCGATAACGGAGTCGGGAGCCTTCTGCCTGGCGACCTCGGGCACCGTGGCGGCGTCGTACTGCAGAGGGCCCTCGATGAGCAGGTCGGGCCTGCGCTCCTTTGCGATGGCCGTGGCGCGCCTCACCTTCTCGACGTCGACGCCCTCCCCCGAGGCCCCGGTGGAGTAACTGATGAGCGCCACCCTGGCCGGCACGCCGAACGCGATGGCCGACTCCGCCGACTGGATCGCGATGTCGGCCAGCTCCTCGGGGTTGGGGTCCGGGTTCACCGCGCAGTCTCCGAACACGACGACCTCGTCGGGCAGGCACATGAAGAACACCGAGGACACGAGCAGGGCGTCCTCGCGGGTCTTGACCAGCTGTAGCGCGGGCCTGATGGTGTGGGCCGTCGTGTTGATGGCCCCGGCGACGAGCCCGTCCACCTCGCCGGTCGCCAGCATCATCGTGGCGAGCACGACATCATCCTTCAACTGGTTCCTGGCACCGTCGGCGGTGAGGCCCTTGTGGCTCCGGAGCTCTACCATCCGCTCCACGTAGCGTTCGCGGAGCTCGTCGGTGGCGGCAACGACCTGCAGTCCCGGACCCAGACTGACGCCCACGGCCTCCGCCGTCAGGCCGATCTGCTCCGGGTCACCGATCAAGCGGCACCGCGCGATGCCGCGCTCGGCGCAGTAGGCGGCCGCTCGCAGGGTGCGCGGCTCGACGCCCTCCGGGAGGACGATGAGCCGGTTCGCGGCCTTCGCGCCCTCGACGAGACGGTGTAGGAAGGCCGGTGGCGAGAGCCGCGGCTCACGGCCCTCGGCGAGTCTTTCGACCAACCATTCGAGGGACAGCCGCTCGGCGACCGCGTCCATGACCCAGCCGAGACGCTCCGTGTCGTCGAGGGGCACCTCCGGGTCGATGGCAGCTGCCCGTGCCGCCGTCACGTACGAATCGGTGGGTACGGAGAGGACCGGCAGCCCGGTGGCGAACGCCCGTGCGCACAGCTTCATCACAGCGGGGCTGGGCTCAATGCCGCCCGTGATCACGAGGCCGGCCAGCGGCACGCCGTTCATCGCCGCCATGGCCACGGCCAGGATCACGTCCTCGCGGTCGCCCGGCGTGATCAGCAGCGCGTCCGGCCGCAGGCGATGAGTCATGTTCCCCACGGTGCGGGCGACGAGGGAGACATCTATCACCCGCCTCGTGTCGATCTCGCCCTCGATGATGACGGCGGCGCCCAGGTGCTTGGCCATGTCGCGCGTCCTGGGCGACGACAGCCTGGGGTCGAACGGCACGGCACCGAGCAACCTGAGCTCCCCCGAGGCCAGAACGGGCGTCTGCGCCACCAGGTCCTCGGCGCTGGGCACGACCAAGTCCTCGGCCGGATCCCGCCTGGCGGCTCCAACGACGCGGCCGAGGTCGGCTCCCAGCTTGTTCACGACGACGCCGAGGACCCTGGTCGCTGAGGCGCCGCCGAAGGGCTCGGCGGCGACACGCAGACGGTCCGAGAGCGCCTGCGGTGCCTCACCAAGGGTCGCTACGAGGATGACGCGCGCGTCGATCGCCTGTGCCAGTTGAGCGTTCAGAGCGTCCAGCTCCGGATGGCTGGCAGTGGCGGTGAGGCCCTCGACGACGACCACATCGTTGTCCCGCGCGGCCTCTTCGTAGAGCGCGACGGTCTCCTGGAGCAACTCGTGGCGCCTACCACCGGCCAGCAGCGTCTCCGCCCTGCTGAAAGGCAGCGGCTCGGGTGGCCGACTGGACGAGCGCTCGGCGGCGAACGTGGTCGAGCGCTCGGGGCCCGGGTCGTCACCCGGCTGCCTGATGGGCTTCACGAAACCGGCGCGCAGGCCGCGCGCCTCGAGCGCCCGCAACAGGCCCAGGCTGACAGACGTCAGCCCAGCGCCACCCTCGGTGGGTACGAGCATGAGAGCCGATGGCGCCTTCACTGAGCCGAGCTTACAGTCGGGGGCGTGAGGCGCTAAGCTCTGCCAAGGCGAAGGAGAACATGATGAGCGATCCGTTAGAGCCAGGAGCGACAGAACCCGTCACGCCTCCGGCCACGCCGCTGGCTGACACTCCCGCGGCGAGGACCGGCCCGGGCGGTGGTCCCACCGGTCACGCCAAAGCGGACACGGGCAAGCGCGCGCTCGCCTTCATCATCGACCTGGCGGTCGCGTGGGTGCTCAGCGCGGTCATCCCGACCTTCATCGGCCCGCTGCTGGGGGCGCTGTACCTGCTCCTGCGCGACGGCTTCTCCTTCGAGTACATGGATGGCCGCTCGCTCGGCAAGCGCCTCATCGGCTTGCGCCCGGTACGGCTCGACGGCGGCAAGATGGACTTCGGTACGTCAGCCTCGCGCAACTGGACGATCGCGCTGGCCTCGCTGGCAGGCTCGTTCGGCGTGTTCGGCGTGCTCATCACGCTGGGGCTCGTACTGCTCCTGATCTTCGGCGGCGCCATCCTGCAGCTCGTCGAGATCGTCCTCACGATCACGGACAGCGAGGGGCGCCGACTGGGCGACAAGTTCGCCGGCACCGTGGTCATCGAAGCTCCGACCAGCTGAGCGAGTCAGCCCTTGCGGGGCCGCGCCGCTGCCCGGATCGCGTCTACGGTCACCACGCGCCGGCTCATCGCCAGCGCGAACGTGAGGATGGCGGCGAACGTGAGGGCGCCGCTGGCCGAGAAGAGCACGTGTGGCAGGGAATCGCCGCTTAGTCTCCACCAAGGCTCGCCCACCACTCGGGCGACCATGCCCGTCTGGAGCAAGACGAACGTCACGGCCTCGAGTCGGGTCTGTTTGATGCCGCCCGGCCTGGGCAGCATCCAGTACGCGACGCCCATGACCATGGACAGGAGGAAGCCCACGGTTCCCAGGTGCCCGTGGGTGGGCGCCAGCGCACCGGCCAGATGCGGCCACACCGCCATGCTGGCGCCCACCAACCCGGCGAGCACCAGCCAGGCGATGCCGCACCTCAGGAACGCGACCTGCCAGCGGCTCAGGCTGCCTTGCCCACCTTCACGCGCCAGCGCTCCGGGCCCTGCTCCAGGTAGGCCCAGTTGAGCTGTCCGGCCCGCTCGGCCTGCAGCTGGTAGTAGAGCGGCTTGGGGTCGTGGTCGTTCACGAGCTCGAACGCCTCACCTGGTGCCAGCTCGTCGAACGTGCGGAAGATCATCGGGTGCCGCTCGCGCGGCGGGATCGTGCGTACATCTAGCTGCTTCATCTCGGGTTCCTCTCTCTCCAACCAGCGGATGGCGCCCGTGGGACAGGCGGCCATCGCGTCGAGAACCGTCTCCTCGGCTGGGATCGGTCGCTCGGCGTCCAACATGCCGGGGGCGTACTCCTCGCAGACCTCGCACCGTATGCACCTGGCTTCGTCCACGTAGACGAGGCTGGGCCGCGGTGCTGCGCTCATCCCGAGTCACCTGCAGGCTGCTGTCCCCTCGGCCTCCGCTCCGCCAGCCGCCGCACGCCCAGGACGGTGAACGTGCCCTCGCCCGCGACCAGCGACTTGTCGTCGCCGGCCATGACGTGCACGACGTCTCCTGCCCGTACAGGGTGCGTGGTCGTTCCCTCCCGTACGGAGCCGTCGCCGTCCAGGACCGTGAACACGGTCTCGGCTTCGTCGCCCTGCGGCGCCACGAGCGTCTGGCCCGACTGCAGGCACAGGAGCATCACGGCCAGGCCGGAGCCCATGCTGAGCGGCCGGGGCACGGGGCCGTGCTCCGAGAAGCGGCGCTGCTCGAGCGGCTTCAGGAGCGGCATCAGTAAAGCGCCTCCCCGACCGGCTCCCCCTCGAGCAGACCCAGCAACTCGGCCAGCAGCTCCTCCTCCGTCTCCTCCGATAGACCCCGGATGCGGACCGCCTGGCCCAAGTCGACGGTGTGGGCCAGGACCTTGCGTAGGGCCGGCTGCCTGAGGGGCCCGAAGCCATGCCGCACGAGCACGTCCAGACAGCGGGCGTCTGCCGCTAGCAGGTCGGACACGCGTGTCCCCAACAGCTCGGCGCGCGTCCACGGTGAGCTCCGCATGGCGGGATGGTCTCACGTCCGGCGCGTGCCCTCCCATGACGCAGGTCAAGGTGCCGCCGCCGGCCGCGGACCTAACGTGGGCTCGTGCGCGAGGTCTTCCTTGACAACCGCGGACTGCAGCCACCCGAACCGATGGTCAGGACGTTGGGTCAGCTCGCCGAGCTGGTACCGGGTGACGTCCTGACGATCCACAACGACCGCGTGCCCGTCTACCTGCTCCCGCAACTCCTCGACGAGGGCGCAGTCTACGAGGTCGAGGAGCTGCCAGACGGCAGCGCCAAGGTCCGCATAGTCAAAGGAAGTCCTTGATGCTCCCACGGGGAGCCTCCGGCGGCGCCCATCCACTACTGCCCGTCTTCGCCCTGCTGGGGGGCGCGTCGGCCCTGGTGGTGGGAGCCGCCTGGCTCCTCACGGTCCCACGGGTGCTCACCGGCTTCGTCGGCACCCCGTCCGCCGTGGCGCTCACGCACGTCTTCACCCTGCTGTTCGTATCTCTCGTCTACCTGGGCACGCTTCAGCAGCTACCCGCCGTCCTGTTGGTCACCGACCTGGCCTGGCGACGCTCCGGTTGGTTCAGCCTCCCGGTCTTCGCCGGCGGCGCCATCCTGCTCGTATGGGGCTTCGCTTCCGGGTTCAGACCCGCCGCCCTAGCAGTCGGGGGGTCTGCCGTCGTGGCTGCGCTCGGGATCGCCGCGGCCCAGGTCCTCGTCACTGCGCGTAGGAGCCCTCCCAAGGACCCGGCCAGCCGCGGCCTGGTCACGGCCGTCTGCTACCTGTTCCTCACCGTGGCGCTGGGCCTGCTGCTGGCCTCGGCCCGCACGTCTGCCGGACTGGCGACGGCCGTGGGCTACCCGGCCGCACTGCACCAGACGACGGGCATCGTCGGTGCCTTCATGCTCGGTATCGTGGCCTCTGGCCACAAGCTGCTGTCGATGTTCGCCCTGTCGAAGGGCGGCGCCGTGTGGCGGCTGCGGGCCGCGCTCTACTCGACTCACGGTGTGATGGCCTCATCGGTGCTGGCCGCGCTGGCGCCCATCTTCGGCGGGACACCGGCTCTGTCGCGCGCCGCTGGTGGTATCGCCGTCCTGCTCGTCGCCGTGGTCGCAGCCCTTCAGTTCTTCGAGGTGGGAGCCCTGCTGAGGAGGCGACTACGTAAGAGGCTTGAGGCGCCGGTCGAGCGCTACGTCCTAGCCCACGCGTTCCTGCCCTTCGCGGGCCTGATGTACGCCATCGGCTGGCAGACCGCCGCCGTCGCTGCCCTTCTGCTCGGCTTCGTGGGACTGGCGGTCAGCGGCATGCTCGTCAAGATCCTCTCGTTCCTGACGTGGACGCGAGCGTTCGGGGCGAAGCGTGACCCGGGTGCGCCTCCGCCGCTGTTGCGCGATCTCACGCGTCCGTGGTTGGAGCCGGTCATAACCGCTGGGCTCTGCCTAGGTGCGCTGGCGGCCACGATGGCGGTCGCGACGGGTTCGGAGGTCACGGCACGACTCGCGGCGTCTGCGCTGCTCGTCGGCGCGGTGGCGCAGCTCGCGCAGGCCACGACGATCGTCAGCCGCACGCTGGGCAGACCGGTCGGGCGAACGCCGGCGGTGGTGACCACCAAGTGACCACCGAGACCGTCCTCTTCGAGCTGGACCCCGCGGTGCCGGCAGTCGACGTGCTGGAAGCGCTGAAGGTAGTGATCGACCCGGAACTGGGCGTAGACGTCGTCAACCTCGGTCTGGTGTACGAGGTGCGGGTGGAGGCCAGCTCCGCCCACGTCGAACTGACGCTGACGACGCCGGGATGCCCGCTGCACGCCAGCATCGAGGCGCAGGTCGTCGGTTGCCTGGAGGCCGTACCGGGCATCGAGCGCGGCTCTGTAACGCTGGTATGGGACCCGCCGTGGACCCCGATGTCCATGACCGACGAAGGCAAGCGTCAGCTGGGGTTCTTCTGAGCCCTAAAGCAGCTCGCCCCTAGCGGCCGGCTGACTCGGCGATGCTCCGCAGCGCGGTCGTGTCCACCAGCACGATCCGCCTCCCCTCCATCCTGACCGCTCCGGATGCGTGCAAGCGCGACAGGTTGCGGCTCACCAGCTCGGGCACGGTGCCGAGCCGCGCCCCGATGGCCGCGTTCGTCTCGAGGTCGAAGGGCAGCGCCTTCGCAGCCTGCCGAAGCAGGTAGGCGGCGAGGCGGTGTTGAACCTCTTGGAACGAGATCTGCTCGACGAGGTCCACCAGCCGCCTGAGGTTGCGACCCAACGAGCGCATCAGGTGGAGCGCGATGGCGGGGCGCTGGTACAGGGTGGCGACGAAGCTCTCGTGCTCCACGACGACGAGCTCCGTGTCCTTCATGGCCTGAGCGTTGGCCGGGTAGGGGCCGCCGTCCAGCGCTACCAGTTGGGCCACCGCACCGTACTCGCGCTCATGGTGCAGCAGCAGCTCCCTGCCGCTGGCCGGGGAGATCAGGAAGACCTTGACCTCACCCTCGGCGATGACCATCAGGCCCTGCGACGGGTCACCCGTCAAGAAGAGCGTCTCGCCGGCACCGAAGGAGCGCCTAATGGCCCTGTCGGCGAGGGCCTTGACGTCCTCGTCCGGCAGCCCCGCGAGCAGCGGGCAGCGGGCCAGGACGTCGAAGTCTGACGGTTTCATGCGCCCAAACTAACGCCCTGGGCCGTTACGGCCGTGCGCGCGAGCAGGGGTAACATGGCCGGCGTCCTTCAAGGGGGCGCCGCGGCCGGGTGGGCGGCGGTTCGCCCCGGGACGGCGAGGAGTCCGTAACCCCGATGGCGTCTAGCTGGCAACGCACCGTGACGGTGATGTTCCTCGCCCAGCTGCTGGCGTCCTTAGGCTTCTCGACCATCTTCCCGTTCCTGCCCGCGTACGTGGAGGACCTGGGCAGCACCAGCGGCGGTTCGACCGTTTTCTGGGTCGCGGCCGTCTACTCTGTGCAGGCGATAGCGATGATGATCGCCTCGCCGATCTGGGGCGCCGTAGCCGACCGCTACGGCCGCAAGCCCATGGTCATCCGCTCCCTCATCGGCGGGGCTGTCCTCGTCGTGTTGATGGGCTTCGTCAGGAGCTCCGAGGAACTCGTCGCGGTCAGGTTGCTGCAGGGGCTCGTGACCGGTGTGGTCTCCGCCTCTTCCTCGATGGTCGCGGCTTCCGTGCCCCGCGAGCGGCTCGGCTTCGCCATGGGCCTGATGCAGACGGGGCAGTGGGCCGGCATCTCGGTGGGGCCGATAGTGGGCGGTTTCCTCGAGTACCTGGTCGGCATCCGCATGTCCTTCATCGTCACCGGAGTGCTGCTGTCGATCGGCGGGATACTCGTCATCTTCTTCGTCAAGGAGCGGTTCGAGCCGCCTGCCAGGGAGAGACGCCTCCTCGGCGACATGTTCAGCCAGTGGGCGATCGTCATGCGGTCACCGGCCGTGCCGCTGACGTATCTGATGAGGTTCACGGCGTGGCTGGGGCGCACGATGATCATGCCCTACCTGCCGCTGTTCATCGCCACCTTGCTGGTGAGCGACGAGCTGGCGAGCATCTACACCGGTGTCGCTATCGGTGCGGCCTCGTTCGCCGGGACGATAAGCGGGGTGGCCCTCGGCAGGCTCGGCGACCGGGTCGGTCACCGCAAGGTGCTCATCGCCTCCGCCGTAGCGACGGCCGTCTTCTACGCGCCCATGGCCCTGGTCCAGAACGTTTGGCAGCTGATCGCCCTCAACGTGATGGTCGGCTTCGCGGTGGGGGGCGTGCTGCCGGCAGTCTCGGCGATGCTGGCCAAGTTCACCGACCCCTCGATGTCTGGTTCGGTGTACGGCCTCGACAACTCGGTAGGCGCCGCGTCCCGCGCGTTCGCGCCCGTGATCGCCGGCGCCATAATCGCTCTGACCACGACCGGCCCGGAACCCAACTACCGCGACATCTTCCTCGTGACCGCGGTCCTCTTCGCCGTCACGGCGTCGTTGGCAGCCTGGCGCCTGCCCCGGCACGTGGACGCGGCGAACGCCTCCGTGGCCGGCCCCTCGCCGGCGACACGAGACGGGTAGCGCCGCGCGTTGACTTGCGTCCACACCCTGGCTATGTTCGGTTCGTCACCAGGGGTGCCCGCGACTTAAGACGCTCGTGGGCTGAGATCAGACCCTTGAACCTGACCCCGGTAATGCGGGCGGAGGGAGCGTGGCGCGCGGGCCGAACCTCGGCTTCGTCGGCGTCCGACCGGTGACTGGGAGGACGTGGATGAGACCCACACTAGGCAAGATGCTGGCAGCAGTGGTCCTGGTGGCGCTGCCCTTCGCGGCGGCGCAGCAACTGCGTGTCATGACCCACGACTCGTTCTCGCTGCCCACGGAACTGGTAGAGCGGTTCGAGGCGAGAAGCGGGATCGAAGTGGTGTTCATCTCGGGTGGAGACGCCGGTGAGGCGCTCAACCGGGCCATCCTCACGCGCGGCAGGCCGATCGCCGACGTCCTCTTCGGTGTGGACGGTGCCCTGCTGGAGCGTGCCCGGGGCGCCGGAGTGTTCGAGCCCTACGAGAGCCCCAGCCTGTCTCGGGTCCCGTCTGGCCTGCGGATCGCATCCGATCACCTGGTGACCCCAGTCGACGTGGGGTACGTGGTTCCCAACGTCGACGTTCAGGCTCTGGCTCAGGCAGGCTTCTCGCCCGGCGAAGTCTCGCTGCCCGGTCTGGCGAGTGCGGAGCTCGCACCTCTAACGGTGGTGATGAACCCGGCGACCTCGAGCCCGGGCCTGGCGTTCCTGTTGGCTACCGTACGGTACTTCGGTGACCCGCAGGCCGGCGTGGACCCGGCGGCGCCGGCAGAGGCCCGCGGCGGCTTCGACGACTGGCTCGCGTTCTGGGCCGCGCTGGCCGAAGCAGGAGTTCTGGTCACGGACGGCTGGACGGACGCGTACTACACGGCTTTCAGCCGCTACGGCGGCGACAGGCCCATCGTCGTCAGCTACGCCACCTCGCCGCCCGCCGAGGCGATCTTCGCCGAGCAACCTCTCGACGTCGCTCCGACCATGAACCTCACCTGCGACGGCTGCGCCTACCGCCAGGTGGAAGGGGTCGGGATACTGGCCGGGACGTCGGCACGCGCCGCGGCCGAGGCGTTCGTCGAGTTCCTCCTCTCGGCGGATGTCCAGGCCGCTATCCCGCTGGAGATGTTCGTGGCTCCCGTCGTCGAGGGGACTCCCGTGCCGGAGGAGTTCGAGCTCTACGGCACCCTGCCGGAGTCGGCCGTCGCCGCCCCGCTGGACCCAGCCGTCATCGCCGAGAACCAGGAGCGGTGGCTATCGCAGTGGACCGCCGTAGTGCTGCAGGGCAGGGAACCGGGCTCGGTGCGCTGACCTCCCACCCGGCTCCCCGACCTCACGCGACCGTCGCCGCGTCCCTCGTTCCCGAGGACCCGTTGTCGCTGACGAACAACGCGGCCAGGTCGGGCGACAGAGCCATCACCTCGGGCAGCGTGCCGCTGGCGACGACCCGACCCTCGTCGAGCACGATGACCTTGTCCGCTCGCTCCAGAGCCGCCCTTCTATGGGACACGACGAGGCAGGTCGCGTCGCGGTCGGCGAACAGGCCGTCCCAGAGGCGTCGCTCGGTCTCGACGTCGAGCGCGCTCGACAGGTCGTCGAAGACCAGCAGGTCGGCACCGGTCAGGAACATCCTGGCCGCGGCGGCGCGCTGGACCTGACCGCCCGAGAGCCGCACGCCGCGCGTCCCCACCTCGGTCCCGAGGCCGTGGTGAAGCTGCTCCACGTCGGGCGTCAGGACCGCGAGATCGAGTGCCTGCTCGACCTCCGCTTGGCTAGCGTCGCCCCCGAGCAGGATGTTCTCCTCGAGGCTGTCGGAGAACAGGCGCGGCACCTGGCTGGTGTACGCCGTGCGGGGAGGCACCAGGAACGAGGCGGGGTCGTCCACCACGGCGCCGTTCCACCTGATCGTCCCGCCCGTCTTGGGCAGCAGGCCGAGGAGCACGCGCAGCAGCGTGCTCTTGCCGGACCCCACGCGGCCCGTGACGACCACGAACTCGCCGCGGCGCACCGTGAACGAGACGTCCTGGACCCCCTCCTCGGCGCCCGGGTGGCTGTAGGACAGCCCCTCCACCGACAGCTCCTTCAGGGGCTCGGAGCGTTCGCCGCGGGCCATGTACGCACTCTGCTCGCGCTCGAGGTCGTAATCGCGCGGCTCGATCAGGCTCTCCACTGGGGCGTCGACCATCATCTTGCCCAGACGCTCGTACGCCACGCCGGTCCGCTTGTGCTGCACGAACATCAGGCCGATGAACGTCATGATGCCCGTGAGGCGCGGGAGGTACGTGACGAACAGCGCGAAGTCTCCCACGGTGAAGCTGCCGTCCCGCAAGGCGGCGGCCCCCACCAGGAGCACGACGCCGGTGGCGACGTTGACCATGTTGTCGGTGACGCTGCGGAACAGCTCGGTGAGCACGGTGTCCTTGAGCGCGCGCTGACGCCTGACCTCGTTCAGGCCGGCGAAGCGGGCCAGGACGCTACCCTCGCGCCCCGACGCCTTGACCGCCTGCACGCTGCCGAAGGTCTCGCCGAGGAAGTCAGTGACGCGGCTCGTGGCCTCGCGTGATGCCCTGCGGGCGGTACGGATGTGCGGCCTGAGCAGGTTGGTGAGGCCAAGCGTCAGGGCGAGGGGCACGCACGCCAGCAGCGTCAGCACCGGGTTGATGAACGCCATGATCGTCAGCGCCACCACGGCGTAGGCCGCGAAGCCCCAGAAGTCCACCCAGTTCTCGACGTACTCGCCGATGTCGTTGACGTCGTCGCGGAAGCGGGTGACGGACTCGCTGGGCGACTCCGGCAGGCGGCGGGAGCCCGCCGCCGTGAGGAGATGCCTCAGGATGTTGTGTCGCAGGTGAAGGGTGATCTCCACCCAGTACGTGGCCCACGCCCTGATGGCCGCGACGAACACGCCGATGCGCGTTATGTCGAGGGCCAGCGCCACCGCCAGGAACGTCCAGGCGCTGGCGCCGGCGGGCGCCGCGCCCGAGAGGGAGTCGAAGACGCCCTTCGTCAGCACGCCAGTGACCACGGGCAACACATGGATCAGGGCCCACAGGGCGCAGGAGCCGACGAACAGCCAGGATCGCTGCCGCACCAGCCCGAGCGTGAGCCTCAGTGGGTTAGATGCGAAGTTCATGCCAGGTCCTCCAGCAGCTCGGCGTCCTCGGCCGACAGCGCGCGTGTGCCTGCACCAGGGCCCACGTTCAGATCGAGTGACAGGGCCGCGCGCCGCAGGCGGGCGTAGCGGCTCGTCGGGTCGGCCGCGAGCGCCTCGCGCGACCCGGCCTCGACGACCCGCCCACGCTCCATGACCATGATCTCGTCGACGCGTTCCACGGTCTCGAGGCGGTGAGCGATGATCAGCGCCGTCCTCCCGTGCAGGAGGCGCTCCAGCGCCCTTTCGAGCCGGCGCTCCGTGACCGGGTCGAGACGCGAGGACGGCTCGTCGAGGATCACGACGCCGGGGTCCTTGAGGAAGACCCGCGCGAACGCGATCAGCTGAGCCTCGCCCGCCGAGAGGTTGCGGCCGCCGGAGTCCAGCTCGGTATCGAGGCCGCGCTCCTGAGAGCGGAACCAGCTGCCCAGGCCGAGCTCCTCCAGCACTTCGACGATCAGGCCGTCGTCGACGCTCGGATCGAAGAACGTCAGGTTGTCCCTGAGCGTGCCCCTGAAGAGCTGCACGTCCTGGGTCACCAGGCCGATGCGTGCCCTTAGCAGCTGAAGGTCGACGTCCCGGGTGTCGACACCTCCGACCTTCACGGCGCCGGCGCTAGGGTCGTAGAGGCGGAAGATCAGCCGCGTCAGCGTGGTCTTCCCGGAACCGGTCCGGCCCAGCAGCCCCAGCCTCTTACCCTGCGCCAGCTCGAAGCTGACGCCGCGCAGCGTGAGCTGATCGGGCGCGGCATCCAGGTAGTGGAACTCCACGTCCTCGAAGCCCACCGCGAGCGGTCCGGCGGGAAGTTCAGCACCGCCGCCCACGGGCAGGGCCGACTCCGTGTGGAACAGCTCGCCTACTCGCTGCACACCGGCGGCGGCCTTCTGGAGCTCCTGGAGCTGCTGCGTTATCTGCTCGATGGGGTTCTGGAGCATGAAGAGGTACTGGAAGACCATGTAAGCCCCGCCCACGGTCATGTCCCCGCGGCGCACCAGGTAGATGGAGCTGCCTACCGTGACGGCCAGACCGATCACGAACAGGCCGTAGCTGGAGAGCCACACGACGCTGCGCAGCATCCAGGCGCGCCTCGTGTCCAGGTAGACGCCGCGCATCACGGTGCGGAAACGGTGCATCGAGTAGTCGCCCGCGCCGTTCGCCCGCAGGTCGTCGAGGCCCTGCAGCCGCTCCTCGATGAACCCGAACTGCTTGGCGTTGGCCTCGCGCTCCAGGTTGCTGGCGGGCACGCCCACGCGCCGTGTGAGGGTGAGCACGATCATCTCGAGGACGACGAAGCCCGTGAGAGCCCCGCCCATGAGCGGGTTCTCGAGCCACAGCGCCACCAGGATGCCCACCAATAGCAGCAGTCCACCGAACACCCTGACGGAGAACTGGGACAGGAAGTTCGAGAGGCTCGTCACGTCCCCGTCGATCCGCTCGATCATCTCGCCGGCGGTCCGCGAGTTGTGGAAGCCCATGTCGAGATCGAGCGTGTGCCGGGTGAGGTCCTCGCGGAGGTGGTTCGTCGCGCGCCAACCGACCGAGGCCGCGACGTACGTGGCCACCGCGTTGAGCAGTTGCGTGGCCACGGCGACGATGAGGAAGAGGACGGCCAGCGTGGTGAGCCGGTCTTGGCCAGCGGAGGCCAGGGCCCCGTCGATGAAGCGCCGCAGCAGCTGCGGTACGACGAGCTGCAGGCCGGCGGCCGAGAGGAGCAGGGCGGCCATGAGAATCGCCATGCCGCGCTGCGGTCCCAGGTAGCGGCGCAACAGCGAGAACATCGTGGTGCCCGCCGGGGCCCCCTGTTCGGTTGTCACTGCTCGGGTGGTCATGTCACCTCTTGGTGTTCATCTGTTCGTGCGCTTCGTCTCGAAGTCGGCCCTGGCCGTGCACGAGGAGATCGGCCGCGGGCTCATTACTGGTCGCCCTCGGCCGGAGGTTCTCTGACGAACTTGTCTGGTGACTAACCGGCTACGAGGCAGACCACTCCCACACCCACGCTGACGCCATCCGGCGCCGTGCGTACCGTGTGCGGGAACAGGTGATCTGCCATAGCTGAGAGACTTTAGTAGAGCCGGCAGCGCGTTGTCAACCGGCTCGTCGGCGCACGGACGGTGACCTTAGTCAGGCGCGTCGCAGCAGCCACTTCAGCCGCAGCGCCGCGTTGGCCGCCCCCAGGACACCGACCACCGACAACCACGTCATCACGCCGATCATCGACCTGAACAGGGTCAGGAAGCCGAAGTACCGACCCGAGGTTCGCAAGACGATCGCCGGCATGGCGAGAACGAGCGTGAGCGGTAGGAGGCTGAGAACCATGCCTACGAGGTGTCGCCACGTCCCCACGTCCGGCGCCGATGCCGTCCAGGCCGGGAACCTGATCAGCGCCCTCACGCCCAACGCCGCTCCCAACAGGGTCAAAGCGGCGAACACCAGGCCCCAATGCCTCACGTCGAACCAGCCGGGGGCCGGCTCCTCACCGACCAACAGCGAGACGAGTCCCTGCTCGAACCGTGGGAAGGCCAGCAGGTCTTGGGCCAAGCTGTGCACGTCGTACAGGACCGCCACGCCGTACCCTTCGTCGGGGAGCAGCACCGCCTGAGCCGTGTACGTCGACAAGATGCCGTTGTGCTCGAGCAAGCGGGTGCCGTCGCGCTCACGCTCGAACCAGCCCATGGCGTAATCGCTGCCGGTCGGCGGCGTGAACATCGACTCCAACGCAGACGGCGAGACGAGGCGGTCCCCGGCCGCGCCACCGCCGAGGAGAGTCGCCAGGTAGCGCGCCAGGTCTGCCGCGTTCGACACGACGCCACCGCTGCCGCCGAGGTAGCCGGA
>DASVCK010000204.1:0-4629 GCA_036381675.1 Trueperaceae bacterium
GGGGCCGAGCGCCTCGGCCAGCTGCAGAGCGCGTCGCGCCGCCCGGACGCTGGTCTCGTCGGGCAGGGGGTGGGAGCCCGGCAGCACCTCTGAAGTGCCGTCCGAGGTGCCGTTTTCGCCGCCGCCGCCGCCGCCGCCGCCGGCGTCCGCGGGCCCGGCCGGCGGCGTCGCCAGCCACGGCACGCCGGGGAAACGCTCCGAGGCGGCTCTCAACATGGGCAGCGCCGCCTTGCCGACGGCGAGGATCAGGTCGGGCTGTTCCTCGGGTAACGCCTGCCCGGTCAGCTCGGCAGGGTCGGCGCCCGCCAAAGCCCGCCTGAACGCGGTCTCGAGGATCTCCCTCATGACTCGACCTTGCGCCCCGTCATGGGACGGCGCGGTCACGGCCGGGGCGGGAGGGTCTCGCGGCGTCCACGCCTGTTCCTACGGCAGCAGGACCGTAGAGCCGGTCGTCTCGCGCGCCTCCAGTGCCCTGTGGGCCTCGGCCGCGTCTGACAGGGCGTAGCGCTGGTTCACCTTCACGTCGAGCACGCCGGCCTTCACGGCGTCGAAGACCGCGGCGACGGCCGTGCGCAGTTGCTCGGTGGTCGCCATGTAGGTCGCGGTCGAGGGGCGCGTCAGGTACAGCGAGCCCTTCACCGAGAGGATCACCAGGCTGGGGATCGAGACGGGGCCGGAGGCGTTGCCGTACGAGACGAGCAGCCCGCGTGGCCTGAGGCTGTCGAGCGAGCCCTCGAACGTCGCCTGCCCGACGCCGTCGTACACGACGTCTACCCCGCGCCCGTCGGTGAGCTCACGGACCCGTGACGCGAAGTCCTCCACCGAGTAGTCGATGGCGTGATCGGCCCCCAGCTCCAGCGCCTGCTCGACCTTCGCCTGCGTGCCGGCCGTGCCGATCACGAAGGCGCCGAGGTGCTTCGCCCACGGCACGAGGAGGGAGCCGACGCCGCCGGCTGCGGCGTGCACGAGTACCTTGTCGCCCGGCTTGACCTGCCACGTCTCGTGCAGCAGGTAGTAGGCGGTGACGCCCTTGAGCGTCGCGGCCGCCGCCACGTCGAAGCCGATGCCGTCGGGAATGGGCGCCACGCGCGCCGCGGCGACGTTGCGCTCGTCGGCGTAGGCGCCCACCGCGCCCTGGTACGTGACGCGGTCGCCCACCTTCACGTCCAGCACACCCGGACCCACCTGGGTGACCTCGCCGGCGGCCTCGTTGCCCGCTACGAAGGGCAGCGGCAACTGGTAGAGGCCGGAGCGTTGGTAGGTGTCGATGAAGTTGAGGCCTATCGCCCTGTGCCTGAGGCGCACCTCGCCCTCGCCGGGCGGGCGCAGCTCACGCTCCTCGTAGCTCAGGACCTCCGGGCCACCGTGCTTGTGCACGAAGACGGCTCTGCTCACTTGGCACACCCCATCCCCGGCCCCAGGCAGGGCCGGCCAGACTCATGAAGAAGCCTAATCCAATCCCCCAGCCGGTTTACGCTTGGACATGGCGAACGACATACGGCTCAACGATGGCCGCCACATGCCCGTCATCGGCCTGGGCACGTGGCCGATGGACGACGCCGAGGCGGAACGAGCGGTCGCCACCGCGCTCGAGCTGGGGTACAGGCACATCGACACGGCCGTGCGCTACGGCAACGAGCGCGGGGTGGGTCGGGGGCTCGCCGCCAGCGGCCTGCCGCGCGAAGAGGTCTTCGTCACCACGAAGCTCAACGGGCCCCACCAAGGGGACGGTCCCGCCATCGACGGGCTGCGGGAGTCGCTCGACCGCTTGGGCCTCGAGTACGTCGACCTCGTCCTCATCCATTGGCCGCTGCCGCAGCGCGATGTCTACGTCCAGACGTGGCGCACGTTCGAGCGTACACAGGAGATGGGCCTCGCCAGGTCCATCGGCGTCTCCAACTTCAAACCAGCCCACCTTGAGAGGCTCGCGCGCGAGACCAGCGTCGTGCCGGCGGTCAACCAGGTACAGCTCAACCCGTACGTGACCCGCCAGGACCACCGGGCGTACCACGACGAGCACGGCATCGTGACGTCCTCCTACAGCCCCATCGGCAAGGGGGGCGACCTGCTGAGAGACCCGGTGATCGGTGAGGTGGCAGCGTCCCACGCGCGCTCGGCCGCTCAGGTGATCCTCCGGTGGCACCTTCAGCTCGGCCTCGTGCCGGTCCCGAAGTCATCCAGGGAGGAACGGATGCGCGAGAACCTCGACGTCTTCTCGTTCGAGCTGACGCCGGACGAGATGAGGCGGATCAGCTCGCTCGATAAGGGCGGGGGCGTGGACTCCGACTCGGCGGGGCACTGACCTCGGGCAAGTCGATGATCGTGTAGGGCAGGAAAGCCTGGACCAGCGGTCCGATCGTGAGGGCGAACGCCAGCGTCGCCCAGCCGAGCACGCCGCCCAGGAGCCAACCAACGCTGACAACGGCCACCTCGAGGCCCGTCCTGACGAGACGCAGTGACCTGCCCGTCTTCCGAGCCAGGCCCGTCATGAGCCCGTCCCTCGGCCCGCGCCCGAACTGGCTGCCGATGTAGAGGGCGGTGGCGTAGCCGTTGAGCGCTATGCCACCCGCAGCGAACGCGATCTGCCAGATCAGGCCATGGGGCAGGGCGGCCGGGTCGGGCAGGACCAGGAGCCAGACGTCGGTGAAGATGCCGATGAGCACGGCGTTCGCCAGCGTGCCGATGCCGGGGGCCTCGCGCAGCGGCACCCACAGGATCAGCACCGCCAGGCCGGTGAGGATCATGATCGTCCCGATAGAGAGGGGCAGCAACCGCGCGAGGCCCTGGTGGAGGACGTCCCACGGCATGGAGCCCAGGTTCGCCTCGAGCAGCAGGGAGATGGACAGGCCGAACAGGAACAGGCCGATGAGGAGCTGGCTTAGGCGCCTCGGTAGTCGGCCGGCCTTCAACTGCCCTACCGGTCCGAGGTCGCGCAGCCCGAGCATCCGGGGACGGTATCACCTGACACCCAGGGTGGCGTGCTAGGCATTAGACCGTTGAGCGGCGAAGCGAACAACTGGGACGTGGAACAGGGGGTGTGCCTCTCGCCCGAGCGAGGGGTGCGCTCGCGCGCCCTCGAGCTGTACGAGGAAGTGGCCGACCTGCCCGTCGTGTCGCCGCACGGGCACCTGACCGCCGCCCTGTTCTCAGGCGGCCGTGACCACCCTTCGGACCCGGCCTCGCTGTTCGTCACCGGCGACCCCTTGGTCACCAGGCTGCTGTACGCCCACGGCGTTCCCTACGAGGAGCTGGGCGTGCCGCCGAGGGACGGCTCGCCGTACGAGAGCGATCCGCGTAAGGTGTGGCGTCGCTTCTGCGAGCGCTTCCACCTGTTCGACGGCACGCCGACCGGGCTGTGGTTGAAGCTCACGCTGGTCCGGGTCTTCGGCGTGAACGAGCGCCCGTCGGCCAGGAACGCCGACCGCCTGTTCGACCGCCTGAGCGAGGCCCTCGCCTCGGCCGAGTTCGCCCCGCGCCAGCTGCTGAAGCGCTTCAAGGTCGAGTACCTGGCGACCACGGACCCCGCCACCGCGTCGCTCGACGATCACATCTCCTGCCAGGCCGCTGGTATGGGCGTGGTGCCCACCTTCCGGCCGGACGCCCTCATGCAGCTGAGCGATCCGTCCTGGACTGAGCAGGTAGCACTGCTGGGCGAGCGCGTGGGCTTCGCCATCGACTCGCTGGCCGCCTTCGTCGAGGCCCTCAGACGCAGGCGCCTGGAGTTCCGCGAGCGCGGCGCCACCTCCAGCGACCACGGCGTCACGAGCGCCTTCGTGGACCCGCTCGATAACGACCACGCCGCGGTGATCTTCGACCGGGCCCGCAGCGGCCAAGTTGGGCCGGAGGAAGCAGGCCGTTTCCACTCGCACATGCTCTTCGAGATGGCCCACATGGCCACCGAGGACGGCCTGGTCATGCAGCTGCACCTCGGCAGCCTGCGCAACCACCACCAGCGCGTGATGGAGCGCTTCGGCCCAGACAGGGGTGCCGACGTCCCCGTGGCCGTCGATCTCACGCGCGGCCTGCAGCCGCTGCTCAACGCGTTCGGTTACGACCAGCGGTTCCGGCTGGTCGTGTACACGCTCGACGAGTCCACCTACGGCAGGGAGCTGGCGCCGCTGGCCGGTCACTACCCCGCGCTGCGCCTCGGCGGCCCCTGGTGGTTCCACGACTCGGTGCACGGCATCGAGCGCTACCTGGCCGCCACGGCCGAGACAGCCGGCTTCCACAAGCTGGCTGGATACGTGGACGACGCCCGTTCGTTGCCCACGTTGCGGGCGCGGCATGAGGTATGGCGCCGCGTCACCTGCGACTGGCTGGCTCGGCTCGAGCTGCGCGGCTTGATAGGCGCGGAGTCCACCCCGCGGCTCGCCAACTGGCTGGCCTACGGCGCCGCCAAGGACGCCTTCCGCATCCCGAGCCTGGCTGCGGCCGCTGCCGGCTGAGACGGCTAGGCCCGCGACCTCTCAAGCGCGCTCGCCAGCGCCGCGACGACCCTCTCCTGCACTTCAAGGCCCATCTCCGGCCAGATGGGCAGGCTCAGCACCTCGGCTGCTAGCCTCTCCGTCACCGGCAGCGCCGGGTGCCGGCCCGCGTAGACGGGCAGCTGGTGCTGCGGGACGGGGTAGT
>DASVCK010000205.1:0-5404 GCA_036381675.1 Trueperaceae bacterium
GACGAGGCGCCGCTCCTGGCGTTCGTGTCCCTGGCGTTCCCGGGTCTCGCGATGGGCAACCGGGTCGTGGCCGTGCCGTCGGCCAGGTGGCCGCTGGCCGTGACCGACCTCTACCAGGTGCTGGACACCTCGGACCTGCCGGCCGGCGCGTTGTCCATCCTGCCGGGCGTCCGCGATGAGCTGGCGAACGTGCTGGCGAAGCACGACGGCGTCGAGGCCATGTGGTACTTCGGCTCGGCGTCCGGTAGCGCGATGGTGGAGCGCGAGTCGGCCGGGAACCTCAAGGCAACCTGGGTCAACAACGGTAAGAAGCGCGACTGGTTCGATCGCGAGCAGGCGGAGGGGCGTGAGTTCCTGCGGCGTGCCGTGCGGGTCAAGAACATCTGGGTGCCGTACGGCGAGTAGCCAGGTGGCCAGCGGCGCCATTTGTGCTTCATGACGGGACGGTTAAGGGCCCGTTGCACTCTTCGCACCGTGTGGGACGCGCTTTCTCAGGTACGCGTCTTAACATCCCTGAGGCGAAGGCGCCGCCTCGGGCGCCCTTCAGTCAGGCCCCCGGAGCCCAGCTCACCGGGGCCGGGAAGGCAACGACATGACCAAGTTCCTCAGGTTCGCGTTGGCAACTGCGCTGGCGCTGTCGTTCTCCACCGTCCTCGCTCAGGACGAAGCTGCTACCCCCACCGTCGAGTACACGCTCGTGGGCCAGATCGGTTCGCAGGGCTTCGAGTGGGTAGGCGTCGGTGGTGACATCGACGGCGTCCGCAACCCCGAGCTGAACGCGACCGTAGGCGACGTCGTCAAGGTCACGATCATGAGCGCCGACGGCATGCAGCACGACTTCGCGATCCCGGACTTCGAGATCGAGACCCAGCTCACGACCGGCGCCGGTGAAGAGGGCGCGGTCAGCGTCACGTTCGAGGTGACGGAGGCCGGCACGTTCACGTACCTGTGCACCGTCCCCGGGCACGCTCTGCCGGAGTCCAACTTCGGCATGTTCGGTGACTTCGTCGTAGGCGAGTAACGCTCCGTAGTACCCGGTCGGCGGTCGACCGCCGACCGCTGCTGTTCGCCCCTGTTCGAGGGGAGACCGGCGACAGGCCCGGGCCACGCGGCCCGGGCCTTCGCGTGATTTTCTCTTGCCGTGTCGCGCTCGCGACCTCGTCCCAAGCGCTCCTTCCTTCGGCCACACCGCCCCGGCGCTCACCGCGGCGGCTGCTAACCTCATGCCATGACGGCCTGGACGCGGTTCGAGGAGCATCTCAGGGACCAGCTCGCCGAGGTTGACGCAGCCGGCCTCACCAAGGAGGAGCGCACTATCGTCTCCTCGCAGGACGCGGTCATCGAGGTGGAGCTTCCCGGCGGGCGCCGGCGACAGGCGCTCAACTTGTGCGCCAACAACTACCTGGGCTTGGCGAACCATCCGGACGTCGTGCGCGCGGCGCAGGCGGCGGCCGAGGAGCACGGCTTCGGCATGGCCTCGGTGCGGTTCATCTGCGGCACGCAGGACGTGCACCTCGAGCTGGAGCGGCGCATCGCTGACTTCCTCGGCACCGATGACGCGATCCTCTACTCGTCCTGCTTCGACGCCAACGGCGGCCTCTTCGAGACCCTGCTGGGCCCGGAGGACGCGGTCATCTCGGATGCCCTCAACCACGCGAGCATCATCGACGGCATCCGGCTCTCGAAGGCGCAGCGCTTCCGCTACGCCAACAACGACATGGACGACCTCAGGCGGCAGCTGGAGGCAGCGCGCGACGCTCGCTTCAGGCTGATCGCGACGGACGGCGTCTTCTCCATGGACGGTGTCGTGGCCGACCTTGAAGCGATCTGCGACCTGGCCGACGAGTACGAGGCGCTCGTCATGGTGGACGACAGCCACGCGGTGGGTTTCGTCGGAGAGGACGGCCGCGGCACCCACGAGCTCACCGGCGTCATGGGCCGCGTCGACATCATCACCGGGACCCTCGGCAAGGCGCTGGGCGGCGCCTCGGGCGGCTACACGGCTGCCAGGCAGGAGATCGTCGACTGGCTGCGCCAGCGCAGCCGTCCCTACCTGTTCTCGAACTCACTCTCGCCCATCGTCGCCGCCGCATCTATCGCGGTGCTGGACATGCTGGAGGGCTCCGGTGACCTGCGCGCCCGCCTGCGGGAGAACAGCGCCTACTTCCGTTCCGCCATGCAGTCTGCGGGCTTCGCCCTGGCGGGCGCGGACCACCCCATCATCCCCGTGATGATCGGCGACGCGGCGTTGGCGGCGCGCATGGCGGACAGGTTGCTGGAGGAGGGCGTCTACGTCGTCGGGTTCTCGTACCCGGTCGTGCCGCGCGGTGCGGCGCGCATACGCACGCAGATGTCGGCAGCCCACACGCGCGAGCAGCTGGAGGGCGCGGTGGCCGCGTTCACGCGCATCGGCCAGGAGCTCGGCGTCGTCGCATGACCGGTGAACCCGGCACGACGTTCCGCCAGGCCGGACCCACCGGCACCCCGGGGACCGGACGGACGATGCGCGCACTCGCGAAGCTCGAGCCGCGTGAGGGCATGTGGGCGACCGCTGCGCCCGTGCCTGTGATAGGTCCGAACGACGTCCTGATCCGCGTCAGGCGGACCAGCCTCTGCGGCACCGACGTGCACATCTACAACTGGGACGCCTGGTCGCAGAAGACGGTCCCCGTCCCGCTGATCACCGGACACGAGTACGTGGGGGTCATCGAGGAGGTCGGCTCGGAGGTCGCGGGGCTGGCGCCTGGTGACCGCGTGGCGGGCGAGGGTCACATCACCTGCGGGCATTGCCGCAACTGCCGCGCCGGGCGCAGGCACCTGTGCCGCAACACGGTGGGCGTGGGCGTGCAGCGTCAGGGAGCGTTCGCCGACTACATCTCCCTGCCGGCGGTGAACGCGTTCAAGCTGCCGGACTCGATTCCCGACGACATCGGGGCCATCCTCGACCCGCTGGGCAACGCGGTGCACACGGCGCTGACCTACGACCTCGTGGGCGAGGACGTCCTCGTCACGGGCGCAGGACCCATCGGCTTGATGGCCGCGGCCATCGCGAGGTTCGTGGGTGCCCGGCACGTGGTCGTCACCGACGTCAACCCAGCCAGGCTGGCCATGGCTCCGGCCATGGGGGCCACGCGTGCCGTGGACGTGTCCGTAGGCGGCGAGGTACTAGCCGGCGTGATGCGGGAGCTAGGCATGACCGAGGGCTTCGACGTCGCTCTCGAGATGTCCGGCGCGCCCAGCGCGCTGCGCGACATCCTGCGCACGATCATCCACGGCGGGAAGGTCGCGCTCCTCGGCATCCCGAGCCGTGAGATCGCCATCGACTGGAACGACGTGATCTTCAAGGGCCTGACGCTGCAGGGCATCTACGGCCGGCAGATGTTCGAGACCTGGTACAAGATGGTCGCCCTGCTGCAGGCGGGCCTGGACGTAACGCCGGTCATCACGCACCGGTTCGCCGCCGACGACTTCCAGCAAGCCTTCGACGTCATGCGCACGGGGCGCTCCGGCAAGGTCATCCTCGACTGGAGCTAGGCTTTCAGGCCTCGTCGCCGCTCCAACGTGTAGCAGAACAGATGATCCATCTTTCGCTCCATGTGGAGCTGACCGAGGGAGCATTCTTGTCTCACCACATCTAGGAGTACAGAATGCGCCTACCCATGAATCCGGTCGCGCACACTAACCAGGCGAATGGTCGCTGGCTCGTCTGCCTCGCACTTTCCCTCGTGCTGGGCGCATGCCAGTCGCCCCAACCGCCCAAGACCGCCACGCCGGCCCGCATCGGCATACGCACGGTCGCGGGCGCAGCGGAGTTCTACGACACGGTCACGGGCGAGGAGTTCGTGCCGCGCGGTCACAACTTCGTGAAGTTCACGTTCTCGGCCGACCCCGTCAACGGGCCCGGCATCTTCGACAGGGTCATGGCGGTCGGCCGCTACGACGAGGCGGAGTACAGAACCGACTTCGAGGCCATGCGCGCGCTCGGTTACAACGTCGTGCGCGTGATGCTCGAGACCTGCGGCGCCCTGGACTGCATCTACCCGGAGGACGGCACCGGTCGGGGGCTCAGCGGTCCCTACCTCGACAACGTCGCTGCGCTGCTCGAGTTGGCGGCCGAGGAGGACATGTACGTCTGGCTGACCTCGAACACGCTGCCAGACATCGGCTACTACTCCCAGTTGGGCTACAGCGGCGCCACCGACCTTGTCTCCGAGGGGCAGTCGCACCTGCTCGGCGAGTCCGGGATGCAGGCGTACCGGGAGTACTACACCGACCTCTTCACCGGGCTCATCGCTCGTGACGCGCGTCTCGACCGCATGTTCTCGTTCTCGATCCGCAACGAGCACTGGTACGACCTGAGGGAGAAGCCGTGGACGCTCTCCGAGGGGCTCGTGACGCCTGCCAACGGCGAGACCTACGACCTCTCCGACCCGGCGGACCACCGCCGCCTGGCCGAGGAGAGCCTCATCCACTTCGTTGACGAGATGGTGCCGGTCATCAAGGCGCTGGCACCCACGGCGCTCGTGTCCATCGGGTTCTTCGCGCCCAACGAGCCGGTGGAGTGGCGGCCTGGCGACTTCAAGTTCGTACTCACATCGCGAGTGCTGCGCGAGTCGAACGCCGACTTCTTCGACCTGCACTCCGGGCCGAACCCGTTCGGGTTCACCGTCGACGAGATCCAGGTCCAGTACGACGCCGTCGGCATCCAGGACAAGCCGCTCGTCGTCGGGGAGCTGGCCGGCTTCAAGGACCCGTACCCGTCCATCCATCTCGCTGCGCAGGACATGGTGGATTGGCAGACCGACACCTGCCTGGCCGGCTACGACGGCTGGCTCACGTGGCACTGGGAGGGAGACGCCTTCGAGGGCCTGTGGGGGTCGGACGGCACGGTCGTGGGCGAGGCTCTCGCTCCGGCGCTGCACCCCGACCCCTGCGCCACCGTCGTGGTACCCAACCCCAACCTCGCCTACGGGAGGCCGGTCACGGCGTCGGCCGAGCTAGCCGGCGAGCCGGCCGCGAACGCGGTAGACGGCACCGGCATGCAGTGGGGCTCGGGCGCGGACGCCCCGCAGCACATCGAGATCGACCTGGGCGAGGGCACTCTGGTGGGCACGGTCCTGCTCAAGGTCGCTCAGTTCCCGGAGGGCGCTACGGTGCACGAGGTGTACGGCGGGCCCACCAGCCCGGCGGGGACTCTGCTGCATACGTTCGCCCAGGAGACGGCGGAGGGCGACGTGCTGCGGGTCGACTTTCCAATACCGGTCGAGCTGCGCTACGTGCGCGTGCTCACCACCAGCAGCCCTTCATGGGTGGCCTGGCAGGAGATAGAAGTGTACGCGCCGGGAGCGGCGCCCTGACCGAACGGTTTCGGCGGTCGCACGGACAGGCTTCACATCGACAGGTA
>DASVCK010000206.1:0-5141 GCA_036381675.1 Trueperaceae bacterium
AGGCCCGCCACGATCACGCGCTTGGCGCCCAGCCGGCCACGCGACCACAGCACGGACACCTGGCCGGCTCTCCCCGAGACGTCGCCCGCCTCGATCAGCTCGCTCAGCTCGCCGTCCAAGGCCCGGTCGACCGCGCCCGTGGCGCCTCCGGGTGTCGTGACGCCCTCGAACAGGTTCACGACGACCGCGTCCCCGGCCCACCGTGTGATGTCGCCCGACGTCACCTCAAGCATCGGCGGCGGCGTCGCCTCCGCCGGCTGGGTGGCTACGCGGTCGTAAGCGCTGCCCGTGAGTCCCGCTTCCCGTGTGTTCATGTGCCGATGCTAACCACCGGGCGCTCGGCGCGGGCCCGCGATCTTCAGTTCTTGACCCTGCCCTGCCCGCCGCCCACCAGGTCCGCGGCCCATACGGGCCCGGGAGGTCGCTTGGAGGCCGCGCCGGCGACCGTCTCGGCCAGCGCCTGGAACACCTGGTACAGCGACTCCGGGTCTTCCGAGTCGTACAGCACGTACTCGACGCCGCCCGTCGAGACCGCCACGAGCTCGTAGAGGTCGGGCTCGACAGCGCCCGCCTCGAGCTGTGCCGGGTCGACGTCGTCGGGATAGACCTCGATCACCTCGAGGCTCTCTACGACGTCTAGGTTCACGAGTCGATCGTCGAGCGTCCATACCCACATGGCTGGCTCCCTCACCGGCGGCGGGATGCGGCCCCGCGCGCGGCGGTCACAGATGATACCCGTCAGGACCTGCGGTCGAGCCTGTCGCGCATGCCGTCCGCCACGAACTGGAAGGAGAGCGAGGCGGCCGCCAGGAAGATACCGGGGCCCACGGCAGCCCACGGTTGCCGGGTGAGGAAGGACCGCGACTCCTGCAGGACGTTGCCCCAGCTGGGCGTGGGCAGCGGGACACCGAGGCCCAGGTAGGAGAGCGAGGCCTCGACGAGCAGGAAGGTGGCGGCAGTGCTGGCACCCTGGACGAGGATGCTGCCGATGAAGTTGGGCAGGGCGTGGCGGATCATCTGCCGGGGCCGGGAGGCGCCGAGCGCGAAGGCTGACATGACGTACTCCGACCGCAGCTCGCTGCGGGCGTACGAGCGCGCCAGCCGGAAGTAGACGGGCGAGCCGGCCAGCCCCATGGCCAGCACGGTCTGCGCCGCGCCGCCACCCAGGATGGCCACGACGAGCAGGACCAACAAGAAGCCTGGGAACGCCAAGAGCGCGTCGAACAGTCGAGACAGGCCGGTGTCGACCGCTCCGCCGAGCGAAGCCGCGACGGAACCGAGCGCCCCTCCGAGCAGGATCGTGAGAGCCGTCGCCGACAGTGCGATAGAGAGCGAGACGCGCCCACCGGCCAGGGCACGCGAGAGGACATCGCGGCCCAGCCGGTCGGTTCCCAGGGGATGCTCGGCGCTGATGCCTGCGTAGGTGGCCCTGTAGTTCGGCTCCAGCGGGTCGATCGGCCTGATCATGGGACCGAAGACCGTGCCGAGCAGGACGATCACGAAGAGGATCGCCCCGAAACGCACCCTGGCCATCAGGCGGTCCTCAGACGCGGGTCGGCGGCGGCCTGGAGTAGGTCGGCCAGCCAGTTGACGCCGATGTAGACGACGACAGCCAGCACCGTGACGCCCTGTACGACAGGGTAATCCCGCGCCGAGATGCCGCCCAGGATCGTGGCTCCGAGACCCGGTAGCCCGAAGACCTGCTCGACGACGATCGTGCCCGTCAGCAGGCCGCCGAGCTCGAGGGCCAGCAGCGGCAACACGCCGGGCAAAGCGTTGGAGGCGATGTGTCTTGTGATGCCGCTGGGTGACAGTCCCTTGCTGCGGGCGGTGCGGACGTAGTCGGAGGTCCTCTGTTCCAGCACCTGGGCGCGCGTGAGGCGCGCGACCTGTGCCGACCGGGGCAGCGCCAACGTCAGGGCAGGCAGCAGCAGGTGCCAGGCCGCTTGCCAGCTGAGCCCGCTCGGCGGCAACCCTATGACGGGGAACCAGCCAAGGTTCACCGCGAACAGCAGTATCAGCAGGAACCCGAACCAGAACTCCGGCAGCGCCAACGCGGCCGTCGCGAACAGGGTAGTGAAGCGGTCCATGAGGCCGCCTGGCGCCAAGCCGGCCAGCAGGCCCAGGCCGATCCCGATGAACAACGACAGCACGAACGCCAGCCCGGCCAGGGCGAGGGTGACGGGTAGCCGGTCTAGGAGCACGGCGGTGACCGGGCGGCGCTCGCGCAGCGAGTCACCGAGGTCCCCCTGCACCACCCCGCCGATGAAGTCCTTGTACTGCACCGCGAGCGAGCCGGCCAGGCCGAGGCGTTCGCGTATGACCGCGACCTGCTCGGCGTTGGTGTCCATGCCGCCCAGGATCGTCGCGGCGTCGCCTGGCAGCGCCCTCATGCCCAGGAACACGAGCGTGAGGACGACCCAGAGCGTCACCAGGAAGCTGAAGATCTGACCAAGGAGATAGCGGGCCACGGTCCCTCTACAAGATAGGAGACGTCCCGGGCCCGGCTAAGCGGGCCCGGGACGCGACTACCGTCCTAGCCGGACGTCACTCGAAGTGCGCCGTCCTGAAGTCGAACGAATCCAGCATCGGGGTGATCCAGAACCCCTCGAGGTTCGCCTTGCGGGCGTGCACGCGGTCCGGCGTGCCCAGGTAGATGAACGGGGCGCCGTCATGCATGCGCTGCAGGACGTTCGCGTAGATCTGGCGCCTGGCGTCCAGGTCCGTCTCCTGTGAGCCGGCTTCGAGCCACATCGCCATCTCGGGGTCGTCGAAGCCGGGGTAGTTGTCGGCCTCCGTCGCGTAGCCGTCGAGGCGGCCGGTGGGGTCGAGCTTGCCGGTGTGGCCGATGACGGTGATGTCGTAGTCGTGGGCTCCCCCGTAGACGTCGGAGAGCCACACGCCCCACTCGACGATGCGGATCTCCGCGCTGACGCCGACGTCACGCAGGTAATCCTGGATCATCTGGCCGGCCTGGATGTGCTGCTCGTAGGGCTGCGGCAGCGCCATGTCGAGGGTGAGCCCGGACGCTCCCGCCTCGGCGAGCAGCTCCTGCGCGCGCTCTGGGTCGTACTCGTAAGGCTGCACGGAGTCCGGCATCCAGGGGCTGCCTGCCTCCATGAACGTGCCGATGGGTGTGCCGCCGCCGTAGGCGACGTCAAGCACCGTCTGGCTGTCTACGGCGTAGTTGAACGCCTGCCGTACCCGTGGATCGGAGAGGGCGTCGCGCCGCGTGTTGATGGCTGCGACCAGCGCCAGACCCGACGGATCGCGCACCAGCGCCAGGTCGGCGTTCGACTCGATGGTCTCGCGGTCGGCGGACGCCACGGTGTCTATGACGTCGAACTCGCCGGTCAGGAGACCCTGCAGCTGGACGGCGCTGTCGGGGACGAAGCGGATGACGACCTGATCGACCTGGGGCGCGCCCTGGTAGTAGTCCTCGAACGCGTCCAGCGTGATCGCGTTGTCACGCTGCCACTGGACGAACGTGAACGGCCCCGTGCCGACGGGCTGGTTGCCGAAGTCGTGGCCGGACTCGATCTTCTCGGACGGCAGCATCGCGCCCCAGCCCGAGGCCAGCGAGGCGATCAGAGCCGGCGCTGGCTGGCTGAGCGAGACGACGACGGTGCGGTCGTCTGTGGCCTCGACGCCGGTGATCGCCGCGAACTCGGAGAGCTTGGGCGAGGCCGTCGCCGGGTCGAGCATGCGCTCGAGCGTAGCCACGACGTCCTGCGCGTCGAACGGGGTGCCGTCGTGGAAGGTCGCCTGGGCCAGGTGGAAGGTGTACGAGAGAGAGTCTGCTCCCACCTCGTACGACTCGGCCAAGGCCGGGACGATGTTCCCGTCCCGGTCGACCTCCACGAGCGTGTCGTAGATGGACTTAGAGACCTGGAACGCCGCGGTCGCCGAGGTCACCTGAGGATCCAGGGTGTCCGGTTGGGCGGCCATCGCCATGGTTATGGTCTGCGCCGTCGCGTTGCCGAGGAGCATGCCTGTCAGGGCAGCCGCCAGTGCGAAGGCGATAGACCGACGTGAGAGGGACCGCTTGGTCTGTTCCATCCTGTTCCTCCATGTCGGGAGTGCGGAGCCGATACGCCATGTTACGCGCGGCAGCGTGCCCAGCGCCATCACCCAAGTAAGAAGGCCGTAACCCTTCGTTGGCTAACTTCCACGGGAGATGAGAAACCGGCTACGCAGCATCGCGCCGCTGATCGCCTGGGCTGGCTACGTCCTCGGGCACCCGTACCTCGAGATGACGCTGGGCCAGTACGCGGGCATGGTGGCGTTGCTGCCGGTCGCAGCGAGCGCCTGGGTCTGGGGCATCGCGGGTGGCGCGATCATGGGTCTCGTCGGCTTCGCCGGGGTCCGCTTCCTGCAGTCGGACCTGACCCTCTACCAGTGGCTCGTGACCTACACCTTCCACGGCTCGCAGACGTACGAGCTGCTCGCCTTCGTGGGCACCGGCGTCTGCATGGCGTTCATCAGGCGCTTCAGGGACGCGATAGCTCAGGAGCGCCTGGCTGCCCGCCGGGCGCAGGTCGACCCCCTCACCGGAGCCCTGACGCGAGGGGCCTTCGAGGAGCGACTGACGACGGCCATCGAGAAGGTCACGGCGGTGCCAGACGACGGGCTGGCGCTGCTGTTCGTGGACCTCGACCGCTTCAAGTTCGTGAACGACACCTACGGTCACGAGACCGGCGACAAGCTCCTCCGCGAGGTGGGTCGGATCCTGCGCGACAGCGTGCGGGGGCTCGACCTGGTGGGCCGCGTCGGCGGTGACGAGTTCACGGTGGCCCTCCTCGGGGTCAAGGAGGAGAAGGCGGCGGCCTCGGTCGCTCGCAGCCTGGTGCGGGAGCTCAACGCTCCCATCCGCATCGACGGACGCGACCTGCAGGTGTCTGCCAGCATCGGCATAGCCATGGCGCCGCGCGACGGCCAGTCTCCCGAGACGTTGCTCAAGAGCGCCGACGCCGCGATGTACGAGGTCAAGGAGGGCGGTAAGAACTCCTACTACTTCTCGACCGTCGAGGTCCGCACGCGACTCAGCCGGCGGCTGGAGCTCGAACGCCAACTGCGCCAGGCCCTGCACGACAACGAGTTCGAGGTCGTCTACCAGCCGCAGGTGCGCCTGTCTGACAACC
>DASVCK010000207.1:0-18103 GCA_036381675.1 Trueperaceae bacterium
CAGCACCGTGGAGATCATCAACTGGCTCGACGACCACAGCCGCTACCTGCTGGCCTGTCGCGCCTTCACGCGCGTTGGAGGCGGCGACGTTCTGAGCACCTTCACCGCCTGCATGCACGAGCACGGCACGCCCGCCTCGACCCTCACCGACAACGCCGGCGTGTACACCAGCAGGTTCGTAGGTGGCAGAAACGCCTTTGAACACCTGCTAGCTCACTTAGGCGTACGGCAGAAGAATGGGAAGGCTAACCACCCCACCACCCAAGGCAAGGTCGAGCGCTTCCACCAGACCCTCAAGAAGCGCCTACGCTCGCTCAGGGCCGCGGACACCCTAGAAGAGCTCCAAGCCCAACTCGACGCCTTCACCACGCACTACAACGAGCACCGACCGCACCGCGCCCTCAAAGGCGCCACCCCAGGCGCCGTGTACCGCTCCACACCCAAGGCGGCGCCAGCGATCGGCGGCGAGGCGACGCACTACCGCATCCGCAGAGACCGCGTTGACAAGCTCGGATTGCTAACCCTGCGCCACGCCGGCCGCCTCCACCACTTAGGCGTCGGCATCAGGCACAAACGAGAACGCGTCACCATCCTCGTCGACGCGACAACAGCCACAGTCGTCAACCAAGAAACCGGCGAGATCCTCAGCCGCCATCACATCGACCCAACCAAGGACTACTGGCGCAACCAAGACAGAAGCCCCGGCCGCTGGCCAACACCCCAAAAGTAGAGCGGGACATCAGGGCCCTGAGTGTCACCTATCTCCCGACTCAGGTGTCGCCTATGTCCCGACTCATCACAATGGTGCGCCCGACAGGATTCGAACCTGTGACCTTGGGCTTAGGAGTCCCCTGCTCTGTCCAGCTGAGCTACGGGCGCACGCATAGGCCCGCCCCGCCTAGCGCGGAGCGGGCCCATGGTATCAGCCTCAGTAGACGGAGAGCGAGTAGCCGGTGACCCCGCCGTCGTAGAAGTTGATGACATCCACGTACCAGATACCCGGGGTGGGCAGGGAGATCTCGAACTTGCCGCCGTACGTCTCCGATATGTCGCGGTACTCCCAGTCGCCGTCGTCCGCCCAGGTCGTTATCTCGGAGCCGTACTTCACGGCGATGTCCACGTCGAAGTCACCGGTCAGCTCTATCACCAGCTTCTCGGTGCCGGCCGGGACCTCGACCGTGTACGTGTGGTAGTTGACGTTGTCGGCGTACCCGGTGATGGACCCGGTGACCGTGCCGCCCAGCGGGACGGCACCCACGATGCAGTAGTCGCATGGCTGCCCGCCGGCTCCCCCGGGGGCGGGCGTGGTGGGAGGAGCCGCTGCCTGCGTCACCGGAGCTGCGGCCTGGGTCTGGGTCTGCGGGGTCGCGGGCGCCGCCGCGACCGCTCCAGCTACCGGCGCGCGGGCGACGTCGGGGACGTGGGGACCGAGGAGCGCCCAGGCCAGGCTGATGGGGCGCACGTAGGCCTGCTCCTCGACGTCGAGCTCGTCGTACTGGACGGTGCGGCCGGCGGTGGGGACGCCTACGAGGTATCCGTTCGGGTCGAACGCGCCCCCGCCGGAGTTCCCATGCGAGATCTTGCCGTCGGTCTTGATCCACTGCTTGCCGCCGGATTCGAAGTCCTCGCCTACCCATCCGGACATGAGGCCCGCCGTGAACGTGATCGTCGATCCTGAGATGCCCGGGTAGCCGACGATCGTGATCATGTCGCCGGGGATCAGCTGGTTGGAGTCGCCCACCATCACGTACGGGAAGGTGACGTCGGCGCCGATCGGCTCCTCGTCGTACCACTCCTCGATCTTCAGGACGGCGAGGTCGTGAGTCGGATCACCGGCCACGTAACGGGCCCAGAAGTAGAACTCCGGCGGCTGGTCGGTGAACGCTGGATCCGTGATGAGGATCGCGTGCCAGTCGTAGTTCTGACGGAGTCCCAGGTCGCCGACCACGTGGTAGTTGGTGAGTATGTAGCCTGACGGGCTGATGATCGTGCCGGAGCCGGACCAATTGACCGGCTCGCCGGTGCCGGGGTCGATGGGGATGATCTGCACGACGGCCTGCACGATGTTGAGCCTGACGTCGCGCGAGAGGCCCTGGGCGCCGGCGAACGCGAGCCCGGCGAGGATTGTCACGGACAGGAGAGCGCGTTTCATGCGCACGGAAGGTACCTCCATAAGCCTGACCGGGTTCTGACTCCGCCACCGCGGCCGTGAGCCACGAGCGGCTCATGATGGTGCGGGGGTCCGTTACGACCGGCGGATGGATTCTAGCAGCAGAACGTCACGGCGTATGCGGGCTTTTCCGCGACCCCGCGACGTGCTCGGCGAGGCGCCAGGCGCTCAGCTTCGGGGTGCGTGTCTGGGTCTCGAAATCGACGTGGACCAGCCCGAAGCGCTTCGTGTAGCCTCGCGCCCACTCGAAGTTGTCGAGCAGGCTCCAGGCGAAGTAGCCCCTGACGTCGGCGCCGGCGTCCTTGGCTCGCTCCACCGCGGCCAGGTGCGAGGCGAGGTAGTCCCAACGGCGCGTGTCGTCCAGTGCTCCTCGGTCTGGCACGGCCGCCGGTTCGTCAAAGCCGGCGCCGTTCTCGGTGACGTAGAGGGGCAGGCGAGTCTCGCGCGCCAACCTCACCAGCAGCTCCTGCAGGCCGGCAGGGAAGACCTCCCAGCCCATGTCGGTCTTCGGCCTACCTGCCGCTTCCGCCCAGCCGGCGTGCGGCCAGGGCGAGGCAGGATCGTGCCTAACCAGGGCCCGCGTGTAGTAGTTGACGCCCAGGTAATCCATGCCGGCGCTGATCACGGACAGGTCGCCGTTCTGCACGTGTGCCGCGGCCGAAGCGGGTCGGTCCTCGACCTCCTCCGGGTACGCGCCGCGGAACAGCGGCCCCAGGAAGATCTGGTGGTTGGCGACGTCGTGCCGGCGTGCGGCCTCGACGTCCGCCGGCTCTTCGGGATCTGCAGGGTAGGCCGGCGTGAAGTTGAGGACGATGCCCAGCGCCGATCGAGGAGCCTCGGCGCGCAACCGCTCCATGGCCAGCCCGTGCCCCAGCAGGAGGTTGTGGACCGCCGCCTGCGCGCGGTCGGGGTCTCGTTCGCCGGGAGCGTGCTCCCCGGTGCCGTGCCCCAAAAACGCGCTGCACCACGGCTCGTTCAGTGTGGCGTACGACTCCACCCTGTCACCCAACCGGGCGGCCACGGCTTGGGCGTAGTCGGCGAAGGCGTACGACGTGTCGCGGTCGACCCAACCGCCATCCTCCTGGAGCGATAGCGGCAGGTCCCAGTGATAGAGGGTCGCGTACGGCTTGAGGCCGCGTCGCAGCAGCCCGTCGACGAGGCGCTCGTAGTAGTCCAGCCCAGCGGGGTTGACGCGCCCCCTGCCGCCCGGCTGCACCCGCGGCCAGGCGATGGAGAAGCGGTAGGCGTCGAGCCCCAGCGCTGCGACCAGGTCGACGTCCTCTTCCCAGCGGTGGTAGCTGTCGCACGCCACGCTGCCGTCGGACCCATCGTCTATCGCGCCGGGCATCCGGCAGAACGCGTCCCAGATCGACTCGGACCTGCCGTCCTCGCCCACGGCCCCCTCGACCTGGTAGGCGGACGACGCGGCACCCCAGACGAAGCCGTCGGCTGGCAGCCGTCTCACCGCGCCTCCCCGGCCGTGGTCAGCAGCTCCAGCAGCGTGGCCGACCTGGGCGGCAGCGTGACTCTCAGCGGGTCGCCGGCGAGTGGCGAGGCGACCGCTTCGGCGTCGTGCTCGTCGTCCACGAGGAGGGCGAGGGTGAGCTCGAAGCCTCCGGGGCCAAGCGATAGCGGTGCCGTGACGGCGTCGTCGCTCAGGTTCGTGAGCAGCAGCGTGAGCGCCCCGTCGTCCCGGATGGCCGCGTACGCCGATACGAGTGGGACGTCGGAGTGCACGGCTACAAGCTCGTCACCGAAGGCGGCGTACAGCAGGTAGGTGTAGTAGGTAGGCCGCGGCGCGCTGTTCGAGAACAGGCCCCATGAGCCCCTGCCGTCAGAGCTCTGCAGGTCGAAGAAGACCACCATGTACGCGCCGTCGTAGATGAGCTTGCCCAGCACGTCGGCCCACCACACCGCGTTCATGCGCGAGTCGTTGGTCGCTTCGCCGTACGCCGTGCGGCTCCAGTGCGAGTTGGCTTCGCTCACCGCGAACTTCAGGTCGTCACGGCCCGTGACACGCTCGGACAGGTATCGGAGCCGCGAGATCAGGTGGGTCCACTCCGCGGCGTCATCGCGCAGGTCGGCGACCGTGGTGCCGGGACCCCCCATCGAGCGCGGGAACGGGTAACGGTGCACCGCCACGACGTCCACCAGGTCACCGTTGGCCTCGAGGAAGCCCGCCACCCACTCGACGCCGGCGCGGTCCAGGAGCGTGCTCTCCGGCAGACCCGTCCACTGGTGTGGCTCCGGCCCGATCAGCACCAGGTCGGGGTCGACGGCCAGCATGGCCTCGGCGATCTGTCGCCACTCCCGGTTGAGGGTGGCGACGTCGTAGTCGTCGTAGAGCGACGGCTCGTTGCCGATGTACCAGTGCCGCACCCCGTAGCCCTTCTCGACGTTGACGTACCTCACGAGGTCGGCGGCGGCCTGAGGCGAACCCCCCTGCAGCCGCACCTGGATACTGGGCTCGGCGCCCAGCAGCCGGCAGATCGTCATGAGCATGTCGATATCGAACGGCCGGAGGTCTCCCTGATCCGCGACGGCGCCGCCCGGGAACCGAACGAAGGTCAGGCCAGCCGCTGCCGCCTCCTCGAACAGGTGGACCGGCAGGGACCCCAGGGGACCGTAGTTGACCCCGAAGACGTAGGGGCTTACCTGACCGACGACGGTGGTCGCGTCCACCCTGATCTCGCCCTGTGCGCCGGCCCAGCCCATGACGGCGAGGGCGAACAGGGTCGTTAACAGGCGCTCAGGCCACCGCACGGCGCTCCAGGTACCGCTCGTACAGTCTGGCGGCGTTGCCCGCTGGGTCGGCGTAGTACTCCTCGGGTGTGACGTCCAACAGGTCGTCCCAGGCGACTTCGCGCGCGAGCGGTCGCGCGGCCGCGAACGCGCGGAGCACCTCGGCGTGAGGCTTGAGGGTGCCGTCAGAACGCACCAGGCCGAAGTGGCGTTCGTGACGCGATTCGACCAGGGGCGGGGTGCCGTGGAGGCTCTCGTGGTAGTCAGCGAAGCACCACAGCAAGGAGCCGGTTGCGCCTACCTCCACGAGACGAGGCAAGACCTGTGCCACGTGCTCGGCCAGCGCCTCCTCGGAGGCCATGAACTGTTCGCGCTCCGCGCCGTAGCTGGACCACCGCCACGTCTGCGAGGGCTCGCCCCGGGGCGCCGTGCAGCCGCCCCACTCCTCGGCGAGCACCCGCCTGCCGGAGAGCGCCGCGGTGAGGGCGCACGCGAACGGCACCAGGTCGGGGTCCAGAGGGTGCCGCGCCTGGGACAGGTACATGGGATAGGCGTGCATGACGGCCAAGTCGGTGTGAGCGAACACCTGGTCCACGCGCAGGCCGTTGTCCTGGAGCAGACTGGCGGCGTGTAACCCCACCGTCACGGGCCGTGAGGGATCGAGGCGGCGCACCAACCGGGTCATGTCCTGGGTCCACTCGGCCCCGCCACCGGGGCGGCCGGGCCAAGCGAACAGGTCCGGCTCGTTGCCGAGGTTCCACAGCCTGACCGCCGGGTGCGTCCTGAACGTCCCGATGACCTCGCTGAGGAGCAGCTTGGCGGCGGAGCGCATGAGCGGGTCGTCGTACGGGTCGCGGTAGCCCATGTCCACGGGGCGGCCGCCGCTGACGACCTGACGCGGCGGCGCCCCGCCCACCCTGGCACCCGCCTCCGGCGGGACGAGGGACCAGGCCGGGGCCCAGTTGGGGCCGCTCATATGGCCGGTGAAGAACGTGACGTCCAGCCCCAGGCCGAACACCGCGGCCAGGTCACACACCCTCTCCAGCTCGGCCAGCCGGCGCGTGGACACCTCGTCCGGGTGCGCCTGCCAGTCGTCCCACAGCAGGAAGATCCGCACCAGATCGAGGCCCAGCGACGCTATCAGCGCGAACTCGTCCTCCACCTCCGCCGCATCGAAGTCGCGCCACCAGCCCATGGCCTTGCGTCTGGGCCAGTAGTTGACGCCCAGGCTGAACGGCTCGGGGTAAGACGGCTCTGGCTGCGCCTCGGCGCTAACCAGGTTCACTTCTCCACGCCGGTGATGACGATCCCGCGCATGAAGAACCGCTGCGAGAAGAAGAAGAGCAGGACCGGCAGGACCATCCCCAGCAAAGCGGTCGCCTGGATCAGGTGCGGCTGCTGCGAGTAGATGAAGTTGAACTGCTGTATGCCTACCGAGATCGGCTGCAGGTTGGGCTTGCCGAGGGTGTAGAGCAGCGGCTCGAAGTAGTCGTTCCACGCGAAGACGATGTGGAAGAGCGCTACGGCGATGATCACGGGGTAGGACTGCGGGATGATCACCGAGGTGAGCACCCTGAGCGGCCCGGCGCCATCGATCATGGCGGCCTCGTCGAGCTCCCTGGGCAGCTGCATGAAGTACTGCCTGAGCAAGAAGACGTTGAAGGCGTTGGCGAAGAAGTGCGGGACGATTAGCGGCAGCCACGTGCCCGTCCACCCGATGGCGTCGAAGAACGCGTAGGTGGGCACCAGCAGCACCTGCTTGGGCAGGATGATCGTGGCTATCAGCACCATGAACAGCACGCCCTTGAACGGCAGTGGGAAGCGCGCGAAGGCGTAAGCCACCATCACGCACGAGACGAGCGTTCCCAGCATGCCGGTGAAGGCGATGAACGCCGTGTTGAACAGCAACCGCGGGAACTTGATCCCGCGCCAGACCTCGGCGAAGTTGCCGGTGCGCGGCGCCCACACGTAATCCGGCTCCAGCGTGCGCCAGGAGCCCTCCCAGGTGATCTCCGGCAGCGCCGGATCCTCCGGGTCCACGAAGACGCTCTCGCGCCTGCCGGGCCGCAGCAGAGCCAGCTCCCTCACCCCGTCTTCGAACGGCACCTGGTAGACAGTCAGCTCCTTGCCGTCCACCTCAACCGTGCGCGGGTCCACCGGGAGCACCGGGCCGGTGGCGCTGGCCACGATCTGGTCGCGGTCCTTGAACGAGGTCACCAACATGTAGGCGAAGGGCATGAGGAACGCCAGCAGGATCAGCGAGGCGAACAGCGTGACCGAGCCGTAAGCCGCCATCGTGCGCAGCCCCCTGCGGTAGTCGGGCGCAGTGTTGAGGTAGGAACCGCCGATGGTGGGGTAGGCGGCGGTGCGGCCGCGGGTGACTGCCATCAGCCGCGGTCCCCGGCGGCGTAGAAGACCCAGTAGCGCGCGCTGTAGAACAGCAGCCCGGTCATGACCATCGTGATCGCGAACAGGAGCCAGGCCAAGGCCGATCCGTACCCCATGTCGAAGAACACGAAGCTCGTCTTGTAGAAGTGGATGTTGAAGAACATGGTCGAGTTGCCGGGTCTACCCGTGCCGTTTGAGAGGATGAAAGGCACCTCGAAGTAGCGCATCAGACCGATGATCGACAGCACCAGGTTGTAGAAGATCACCGGCGAGATCATGGGCAGGGTGATGTGCCTGAAGCGCGCCCAGCCGCTGGCGCCGTCGACGCGGGCCGCCTCGTAGTAGGCGGAGGGCACCGCCTGCATGCTGGCGAGCGTGATCAGGAACGCGTTGCCGATGCCCCAGAGCCCGATGATCACCAGGGCCGGGTAGATCCAGGTGACGTCATCGAGCCAGTTGGGCCCGGTGACGCCTATGAGTCGCAAGATACGGTTGAGCCAGCCGGTCTGAGCGTTGAGGACGCCCTGCCAGATGAAGATCGCGGACACGATGGGCACCACGTACGGCATGTAGAACAGCGTCCGGAACAGCGGTTTGCCCACCAACCAGCGACTGTTCAGGAGGGCGGCGAGGGCCACGGGGAGCACTATGCCGATAGGCAGGGCGATCGCCGCGAAGTTGAACGTGACGCCGAGCGAGACCTTGACCAGCGGGTCCACGAACAGCTTCCGGTAGTTGTCGAGGCCCACGAACGACACGGCCTCAGGATCGGTGAGCTTGAAGTCGGTGAACGAGAAGACCAGCGAAGCGAGGATGGGCAGGATCGTGAACGCCAGGAAGCCGATGATCCAAGGCGACAGGAAGATCCAGCCCCAGACGCGTTGTTCGCGCTTCAGCGGCGAGGGCCTGCGGGTCGTGCCGGCAGAGACTGCACTCACGCGAAGTCCTCCCTCTTGAGGGGAGCGTGGCCGACCGCCACCTCCAGGCGGCCGGCCATACACCTCTTGGCTAGAGCCTACTGAGCCTCGTCGAAGATCACCTGGAGGTCGGCGATGAGGCGGTCGATCTCGGCGTCGACGTCAAGACCGGGCTGGCTGTCGAGCAGCGACTTGAACTGGTCGAGGCGGTCGTTCGCCCGGTTGTGGTTGGGCATGGCGGTCTCGTGGCTGGGCACGTCGGCGAAGGCCACGTGCGCCCTGGCGACGTCCCAGTTCACGCCCTGCGGGTACTTCTCGTCTAGCGTGGCGAAGAACGCCGCCTGGTCATCCGGACGGGTCGGCATGCCGCCGTAGACGGCGAGCAGGTCCATGGAGGCGGGACCGGTGAGGTACTTGAGGACCTCGAAGGCCTCCTCGGGGTGCTCGGTCTGCTTCATGACGCGGAACGTGTCGGCGTGGAGGCGCGCCGTTACCGTGCCGTTGTAACTGGGCAGGGCTGCAGCGTTCCACTCCGAGCCGGACAGACAGCACGTGTACCAGAGGTGCGACTGGGCCATCGCCACGTTGCCGGACTCGAACGGGTTGCCCGCGGCCAGCAGGTCGGAGCCGTCCTCGGCCGCGTTAGGCATGAACTGATCGGTCCATATCGCGTCGTAGTACCACTTCCAGCCCTCGCGCCAGTTGTCTGGCATCTGGGCGTTGCCGTTCTCGTCCACCATCAGGCCGGGTCCGAACAGGGTGACGTTCTGCCTGGCGGCGCCCGCACCAGCCCACTGGTTGACGAAGCCCCACTGCACGGTGTTGTCGCCGTCGAACTCGGGCATCGTGGCGTCGTTGCCGTTCGCGTCGACGGTCAGGATCTTGGCCACCTCGGCCAGGGTGTCCATGTTCCACTCGACCTCTTGACCGTCGAGGACGTACGGATCGCCGATGTTCGCCGGCGGGTACTCCAGCCCGGCCTCGTCGAACAGAGCCGGCCGGTAGTACAGGAAGGCCGGGAAGCTGGCGAACGGGATGCCGATGAGCCCGTCGGAGGTGCGCTGGTTGTCGACGGCTGCTTCGGGGAACTGGCCCAGGTCGTAGCCGTCGGCTTCGATGAGGGGCTGTAGGTCGAGGAAGTTGCCCGCGAAGGCGACCGAGCCGGCGCCGCCGACCGGGCCCACGATGTCGGGCGCCTCGCCGGTGGCGATGAGCGTCGACAAGGTTGTGACCGAGACCTCGTTGGTCACGTAGACGATCTCCAGCTCGATGTCGTCGTGCTCGGCGTTGAACTGAGCCACGATGGCGTCTTGCGCCGCCGCCTGCTCGGGTTGCGCGCCGGCGCCGAGGCCGACGAGCCAGGTGATGGTCACCGGCTGTGCCAGGGCTACCCCTGCCAGCATCGCCAGCGCCGCCGTCACTAGTCTCCTGCCCATCTCACACGTCCTTCCCGGCGGTCATCTGACCGCCACCAACGGGTGTTCGTACGGATGAGAGCGGGGATCCGGCCGCTCGTCCGACGAGGTGGGGAAAGGCGCCAACAGCGCCTGAAGGGGAAGTGTGGCGACGCCGCGCGCTACGGCGTCGGCTCCGAGCTCGGCCGTGAGCAGCCGGGTCGTCGAGGGCATGAGGGTGGAGCGTAGTCGCGGCAGGCGGGTCTCCAGACGCGCGCGTAGGGCCTCCACCAACGGGGGCTCCCAGGCACCGCCGAAGACGATGGCCTCGGGATCCAGCAGGTACTCGGCTGCCACCAGGGCAGGGGCGAGGCCGTCCGCCGCGGAGTCGAGCCAGCGCTCGAGAAGCGGCTCGCCGGCCGCCAGCTGCGCGGCCAGGTCGGCGTAGGAGGTGGCGTGCACACCGTGCCTGGCCAGATGCTCGTAGAGACGGAACAGGTCGAAGCGGCGTCCCAGGTGGTCTGCGCCGCCCTTCGGGTCGGTGGGCAGGTAACCGAGCTCACCGGCGTTGCCCTGCCAACCACGATGGGCGCGCCCGTTGGCGACTATCGCGCCGCCCAGACCGACGCCCAGGAAGAAGTAGAAGTAGCTGGTGAGCTCGGCTCCCACGCCGAAGTAGCTCTCGCCCAGTGCCGCCGCGGTCGCGTTGTTCTCGAGGAAGACCGGCGTGTTGAGCCGTCCGGACAGCTTCTCCCTGACCGACACGTTCTCCCAGCCGGGGAACCCTTCCGGGTTGATCACGTTGTCCACGACGCCGTTGGTGATACGCAGTGGGCCCGGGAAGCCGATCCCGATGCCCCACAGCCTGCGCTCGTCGACACCCTGCGAGAGCTCCTCGACGGCATGGATCACCAGGTCGAGGGCCTCCTCGGGTGAGGGGAAGTCGCGCTCCAGGTAGGTACGCGACCTGACGTTGCCGGCCAGGTCCACGAGAAGGCCCGTAAGGTGCCCTCTGTCCAGGTCCAGGCCGATGCTCATGGCGCCGCTCGGCTCTACGGACAGCAGGGTGGGGGAGCGGCCCCTTGCGCCCTGGCGTTGACCGCCTTCGCGCACGAGGCCCTGGCGCAGGAGCTCCGCGACGAGGTTGCTGACGGTCTGCGGGGTGAGGCCGGAGCGTCTGGCGACGTCGGACCGAGCCAACGGTCCATGTAGCCTGACCGTCTCCAAGACGGTGCGCAGGTTGTGGACCCGCGCGTGTTCGAGGTTCGTGCCCCTGAGCACTCGGCCTCCTGAAGTCGCGTGCCGGCGCTAAAGCCGGGACGTCGTTCACATGTCGATGCCATTAGTTCATCAAATTGATTTAGAAATGTCAAGTGGGCATGCTCGGTCCGAATCGTGACGCCGGCATACCCCCTTGGCTTGCCGTCCGGTCAGGGTTGTAGGCTTGCTCGGCTGGAGGACGGGTTGACGCTAGCGAGCACGACGATCGACAGGGCCGGACCGGGCGAGTTCGCCATGGAGGGTGCGCACAGGTACGACAGGCGCACGCCGCTGCGGTGGATCGTCTCGCACCTTTTGCGCTACTGGCCGCTGCTGATCTCCTTCTTGGTCTGCGCCCTGGCCACGAACGTGCTGTTCTCGACCGTGCCGCGCCTGACGGGTAGGGCGTTCGACGCTGTGCTGAGCGGAGAGGGCACGGCGGCGCTGCTGCGCATCGCACTGAGCATCCTGGCTGTCGTCGTGATCCGGTCTGTCGTGGACATCGTGCAGAGCTTCTCGATAGAGACCCTGGGGCAGAGGCTCGAGCGCGACGCCCGCGACGAGCTCTACCAGAGCCTCCTGGGCAAGAGCCAGACTTTCCACAACCGGCAGCGCGTGGGCGACCTGATGGCCCGGGCGGCGAACGACGTCAGGCAGCTCAACCCGATGATGAACCCCGGCGTATCGCTGATATCGGAGTCAGCGATGAGCCTGGTCGTGCCGCTGGTGTTCATGGCGACGATCGACCCCCGCTTGCTGCTCTCGCCGCTGCTCTTCATCGTCACGTTCGGCTTCGCGCTGCGGTCCTACATGCGTCAGCTCAACCCGGTGGTGGGCGAGCTGAGGCAGCGCTTCGGCGCGCTGAACGCGGGCCTCAACGAGACGATCACCGGCATCGAGGTCGTGAAGTCGACTGTGCAGGAGGCCCAGGAGAAGGCCAAGTTCGAGGGGAACGCGCGTGCCGTCAGGGACCTCTTCGTCAGACAGGGACTGGTGCAGGCACGGTACCTGCCGCTCTTGCTGATCGGCATCGCGGTGGCCGGCGGCTTCGCGCACGGGGTCAGCCTGCTCACGATCGGGGACATCTCGACCGGCGAGCTCGTGGCGTACATGGGCCTGTTCGCGGCGCTCAGGTTCCCCGCCTTCATCTCGATCTTCACGTTCTCGCTCGTCCAGATGGGGTTGGCCGGCGCCAGGCGGATCCTCGAGCTCATCAACAGCGAGGTCGACATGGCGGTGGACGAGCACGGCCACTCGGGCAGGGTGGAGGGCGCGATCGAGTTCCGCGACGTGACCTTCGCCTACGAGGGCAGCTCCGAGGGTAAGGAGGCCCTGCGCGACGTCAGCTTCCGGGTCGAGCCCGGCCAGACGGTGGCGATCGTCGGCCAGACCGGTTCGGGTAAGAGCACGATCACTCGCCTGGTGAACCGCATCTACGACGTGACGGCGGGCAGCATCCTCATCGACGGTGTCGACGTCCGCGACTGGAACCTGGCCTCGCTTCGCTCCCAGGTGTCCGTGATCGAGCAGGACGTGTTCCTCTTCTCGCGCAGCATCGCCGAGAACATCGGCTTCGGTTTGGGCCCCGTTGCCACGCGCGAGAACATCATCCGGGCCGCCAAGGCCGCCCAGGCGCACGAGTTCATCGTGGGGTTCGCGGACGGTTACGAGACGGTCATCGGCGAGCGCGGCGTGACCCTCTCCGGGGGCCAGCGGCAGCGGCTCGCCATCGCTCGTGCGCTGCTCACCGACCCCCGGATCCTCGTCCTAGACGACTCGACGTCGGCCATCGACAGCGCCACCGAGGACCAGATCCAGAGGGCCATCAACAAAGTGCTGGAGGGTCGGACAACCCTGATGATCACGCACCGCCTGTCCCAGATCAGGAAGGCCGACCTGGTGCTGGTCGTGCACGGTGGCGTCCTCGTCGACCAAGGCACGCATGACGAGCTGCTCGACCGCAACCACCTCTACCGCCGGATATTCGCGAGGTTCGACTGATGGGCTTCATCATGGACGGCTTGGCAGCCGAGGCGTACGACCGCGAGTACTCCGACGTACAGCTGCTCAGGCGCATCGTCTCGTACTTCAGGCCCTACGCGGGCGCGATGATGGCGGCCGGCCTGGCCGTCTTCATGGTGGCGTCACTGGACGCCCTGCTGCCCATCATCGTCTCGGTCGCCATCGATAGGGTCGGTCAAGAGGCGACCGACCCTGGCGGTGTGTGGCGGCGCACGGGTGGGCTGGTAGCAGCGTTCCTGGGGGCCGCCGTCCTGTCCTGGTGCTTCAACTTCTTGAGGCAGTGGCTGTCGGCGCGCGCCGTGGGCGACGTCGTGCTCAAGCTGCGCCGCGACGCGTTCGACGCGGTCATGGCTCGCGACATGTCGTTCTACGACGAGTTCTCGACCGGCCGCGTAGTAAGCCGCGTCACGTCGGATACCCAGGACTTCTCGCAGGTCGTCACGCTCTCGCTGAACCTGGTCAGCCAGCTACTGCAGGTGGCGATCCTCTTCGGGGTGCTGTTCTACGTGGACGCTCGCCTCGCCCTGCTGGCGGCAGCCATCGCGCCCGTCGTGGTCGGCGTCGCGTTGGCCTTCCGTCAGATCGCGCGGCGCGTGACCAGGCAGGCGCGCCGTGTGCTCGCGGACGTCAACGCGAACGTGCAGGAATCGCTGACCGGGATCGCCGTCGCCAAGGCGTTTCGGCAGGAGCGGGCCGTCTACGATCGCTTCAAGGACGTCAACGACCAGTCCTACCGCTACAACCTCATGCAGGGGCTGACGTTCTCGGCCATATTCCCGGTGCTCGGCCTCGTCTCCGGCATAGGCACAGCGCTGATCGTCTACTTCGGAGGCAACAGGCTCCTGGGTGGAGCCATCACGCCGGGGCAGTGGTTCCTCTTCGTGGAGGCGCTGGCGCTGGTCTGGTTCCCGCTCACGAGCATCGCTTCGTTCTGGAGCCAGTTCCAGCTGGGCCTGTCGGCCTCGGAGCGAGTGTTCGCGCTGATAGACGCCGAGCCGCGCGTCAACCAGAACGGCAGCCTCGAGCCCACGAGCCTGCAGGGTCGGATCGACTTCGAGAACGTGGAATTCCGCTACACCGATCAGGAGGACGTGCTCACCGGCTTCGAACTCAGTATCAGGGCGGGGGAGACGGTGGCCCTGGTAGGCCATACGGGGGCGGGCAAGTCGAGCATCGGCAAGCTCATCGCCAGGTTCTACGAGTTCCAGGGCGGCCGCATCCTCATAGACGGGACCGACATCCGCGACTTCGACCTGTCCGCCTACCGGGAGCACCTTGGCATCGTCCAGCAGGTGCCGTTCCTGTTCTCGGGGACCGTGCGCGACAACATCCGCTACGGCAGCCCGGGAGCGGCGGACGACGAGGTCGTGACGGTGGCCCGCCGCATCGGCGGGGGCGACTGGCTCGAGGCGCTCCAGAACGGCCTCGACACCGACGTGGGCGAAGGCGGCCGCGGCGTCTCCATGGGGCAGAGGCAGCTGATCGCCATGGCGCGGGTGCTGCTCCAGGACCCCAGCATCCTGATCCTCGACGAGGCGACCGCCAGCGTCGACCCCCTGACGGAGGCCCAGATCCAGGAGGGGCTCGAGGTCGTGCTGGCCGGCCGGACGTCGATCGTCATCGCACACCGGCTCTCGACGATCAAGGAAGCCGACAGGATCCTCGTGCTCAGGGCCGGCGAGGTCATCGAGCAGGGCACGCACGACGACCTCATCGCACAGGGCGGGCACTATGCCGAGCTGTATGCCACCTACTTCAGGCACCAGTCCCCGGACTACGACGTAGCGGCTCGGGCCTAGTCGCCCGGCTTCGAGACCAGACACGGCTGCGGCGCATGCGCCTGGCCCGGTTCTAATCCCGTGGCCCTAGCTTGGGGCACATGTCGGTAAGAGGAAACGGAGCGGCTTCCGAGCTCAGGACCGACCCCCGGGACGACGCCGCTGCGGCCGGCCTGCGGTACGTGGAGGACGGCGAACCCGGGTTCTCGCGCCGTCGGCGCGGCAAGGGGTTCGAGTACCGGGGCGTTCGCGGCGAGCCGCTCACCGACCCTGCCGCGCGGGAGCGCATAGCGAGCCTGGCCATCCCGCCGGCGTGGCGAGAGGTCTGGATCTGCCCTGACGCTAACGGCCATTTGCAGGCCACCGGCAGGGACGAAGCGGGGAGGAAGCAGTACGTCTACCACCCGGCCTTCACCGCGCTGCGCGACGCCGCGAAGTTCTCCCGCCTGACGGCGTTCGGCGAGGTGCTACCCCGCGTGCGGCGGCACGTGCGGCGCGACCTCAAGCGCGACACGTTGGACCGGACCCGCCTCGTCGCGGCTGCTGTCAGGCTCTTGGATACGACGCTGATCCGGGTCGGCAACCCGGCCTACGCCAAGCAGAACGGCTCGTACGGGGTGACGACGCTGCGGCGCAAGCACGTGCGTCTCAACGGCTCCGAGCTGGACCTGCGGTTCCGCGGCAAGTCCGGCGAGAAGCATGCCCTAACCCTCGTCGACGAGGAGCTCGCGGCCGTCGTGAGGGACACCCAGGAGCTGCCCGGCTACGAGCTGTTCCGCTACTTGGACGCCGAGGGCGTCCGGCAGACCGTGGACTCCAGGGACGTCAACGAGTACCTCGCCCAGGTGAGCGGCGACGACGTGACGGCGAAGGACTTCCGGACCTGGGGTGGCACCGTGGCGACGGCCGCCTCGCTCCACGCCACCGGGCTGTCGGCCAGCGAGGCGACGGACCTCAGTGAGGCGAAGCTGAAGCGCGTCCTGAACGACGCGATCTGCGCTGCGGCGGAGACGCTGGGCAACACGCCGGCCGTGTGCCGGCAGTCCTACGTCCACCCAGCGCTCATCGAGCGCTTCCTGGCGGGTGATTTCTATCGGGCCTACGACGCTTCTCTGTCCCGCGCCCGGAGCAGCCGACGTCGCGAGCTCAAGCTCCACGAAGCGGCCACGCTGGAGTTCCTGCGGGAGTGAACCGGCCGGGGGTCGTCAGCGGCGCAGGGCGTCGACGGTGGCCATGAGGTGAGCTATTCGACCGGACATGTGCCTCGCCAGCCAGGCGTAGAGCGCCGCGGCGGTGGCGGGCTCCTCGGCCTGCAGCCTTGCCAATGACTCGCGACTGAGCCGGTACGCCACTGAGGTCGCGTCGGCCCTGACGCTGGCCGCCCGCGGCTTGTCGGTAGCGAGGCCCACCTCACCCACGATGCTGCCCCTGCCCATCGTCTCGAAGCGTTCCGGCGGCATCCCCTGCCGGGCCCGCTCGGCCGTCACCCGTCCCGCGGTGATCAGGTACAGCGCGTCGGCCGGTGTGCCCTGCTCGATGAGAACCTCGCCCGACGCCAGTTCCACACGCTCCGCGAAGCGCTTTAGCGTCTCGATGTTCACGCCGCTGCCGGCCAGCACGCCTGCGAGCGTCGACGCCTCGGTGGCCATTGAACTCAGACCTGCCGCGGCCAAGGTCCGCGCCTCCTGCGCTTCCAGGGCGGCGTCCACCGTCGGGTAGACCTCGACCCCGGACGCCGCCGTTACCCCAACCGACCGGAGCTTGCGCTCCAAGGAGGGAGAAAGGCCCGCCAGCGCCACGACGGCGCCGCCTGCCGTCGCGCGTCTCGTCAGGTTCTGCAGGGCGCTCGCTCCGCTCGCGTCGAGGCCCGTGACCCTGGCTAAGTCCAGCACGAGGAACCGGACGTGCCCGGACATCAGGCCGGCCGCCACCCGATCGGCCACCTTGACCGTGGTGCCGAAGAACAGGAACCCCTGCAGCTGCAGCACCAACACCGATTGCGCGTGGCGCTCCAACGCCGCGTCCTCCTCGGGACGGCGCCTCACGCGGCTGCGCAGCTCCGTTCCGGTCACGGCGTAGCGGACGGGATCGATCCGGCCGTAGCTGACGACGAACAGCAGGACGGCCAGGAACAGCCCGGCCCCCACCCCTTGCAGGAAGCCGCTGACGACGACGACGAGCAGGATGACGAGGACGATGCCGTACTCGAAGCCGCTCAGTCGCCGTCGCATGTCCCAGAGCCACTCGTAGAGGAACTCGAGTCCCAGGAAGGCGACGATCCCGCCCACCACAGGCCTGGGCAGGTACTGGACGGCGCCGCCTCCGAAGGCCAGCGCGGCCAACAGCAGGGCGGCCACGATCACCACGGTGCGCCTCGAGCCGGTCCCGATACGGCGGCTGAGGCTGGCCAGCGAGACCGAGTGGTAGACGACGTTGCCGGCGAGCGCGCCGGCGACCAAGTTGCCGAGGCCGGCTGCGCGCAGCTCCTCGTCGAGGTCGATGCGTTCAGACACTTCCAGCTCCGTCGCGGTGATGTTCAGCAAAGTCGCTATGAGAGCCACGAAGGGCACGGTGGCCGCTACCGGCAGCTGCGCCGCCAGTGCGGTCCAGTCCACCGAAGACAGGTCGGAGGGCCGGAAGCCGAACAGCAGGCTGCCTCCGGCCGCGTCGCCGATGAACAGGCCCTCGGCGCGCCACGACTGCGGGTCTGCGCCCGCGAACAACATGACGACGTAGAAGGCGACGAAGCCTCCCACCGTGAGGAGCGGGTTCGCCGCCGGATGCGAGATCCTGCGGCCCGCGACCATGAGGACGATCGCGAAGACCAAGCCGGGGAGGACCGTGTAGAGCCAACGGCTCTCGACGACCTGACCCAGGTGGGCGACGTCCACGTACCGGCCGGCCATCACCGTTAGCCCCCCTTGCAGGAGAAGCCATCCGGTCCCCGCCAGGAAGCCGCCCATGACCGGGTAGGGCAGGTACCTGACCAGTCGGCCGAGGCGCAGCCAGCCGACCGCCATGAACACCACGCCAGTGCCGACGGTGGTGAGCGCGCTGAGCGCCATCATCGTGGCGTACGCGATCTGGCCCCCGGTGCCTATGTCGGCGACAAGGCCGGCGGCCGTGCCAGCCAGCACGGCGGGTGGGGCGTCCTGAGTGGTCGGGATCGAGCTGGGAGCGGCCCGCCGGAGCAGCACCACGAGCACCGCGACGAGCGCGCTCGTGATGGCCAGGCCTATGCCCCTCGCGGCGAACTCCGGGCCGGCAACCGCCGTGAGCAGCGTGCCCACGGACACGGCGATCGTGATCATCACGGACGCCACCACGAGGCCGGCAGCCGCGTCACTCGCGAGCGAGCCGCGCCTGGCACGGCTCGCCGCGAGCTTCATCTGCGGGTCATCGAGGCCCGCGCCTCCCTGCATCGATCAGTTG
>DASVCK010000208.1:0-9448 GCA_036381675.1 Trueperaceae bacterium
CACCGAGGCGCTACTCAAGGCAAAGGAGGCCGCCCCGCTCGACGTGTTGCAGTTGCAGGTCGAGCGCGAGAAGGTCCGGTTGGAACTGGAGGCTCCCCGACGCGAACCCTGACGAGCTGGGCGTACCGGACATGCTGTTCATCGAGCCGGAGCTCATCGTCGTCTTCGACCACCTCAAGCGCAAGCTGTTCATCGTCGCCCCCGCCGTGGAGGGCGACGACGCCGCCATGGCCAGGGCGCAGGCGTCGGTCAACGCGGCGCACCAGCGCCTGCGAGGGCCGCTGCCCGGCGTGCCAGGCGACAGGGCGGGCCGCGCGACCGAGTTCACCACGAACATGGACGAGGCGGCCTTCCAGGCAGCCGTGCGCAAGGCGGTCGAGTACATCCACGCCGGCGACGTCTTCCAGGTCGTGCCCAGCCTGCGGCAGTCCGCGGAGCTGGGTGTGCACCCGTTCGCCGTCTACAGGGCGCTGCGTACAGTGAACCCGAGCCCGTACCTCGGCTACCTGGACCTCGGCCCGGTGACGCTGGTGGCCAGCAGCCCGGAGAGCCTGGTGCGAGCCGCCGGCCGTCACGTCGAGACGCTGCCCATCGCCGGCACCCGCTGGCGCGGCGCCACGCCCGAGGAGGACGTCGCGCTGGGCGAGGAGCTGTTGGCGGATGAGAAGGAGCGCGCCGAGCACGTGATGCTCGTCGACCTGGGCCGCAACGACCTTGGCAGGGTGTGCGAGCCGGGCACCGTGAAGGTCTCTGACCTCATGCGCGTGGAGCGGTACAGCCACGTCATGCACATCGTCAGCACCGTCGAGGGCCGGCTCGCCGACGGCAAGACCGCTCTGGACGCGCTGTCGGCGACCCTGCCCATGGGCACGGCGTCCGGCGCGCCCAAGATCAGGGCCATGGAGATCATCGACGAGCTGGAGCCCGTCCGGCGCGGTCCGTACGCGGGAGCGTTCGGCTACGTCTCGGCCACCGGCGACATGGACATGGCGCTCACGCTCAGGACCGTCGTGGTGGCTGGCGGCAAGATGCACCTGCAGGCCGGCAGCGGCGTCGTCGCCGACTCGGACCCCGCCTACGAGTGGCGCGAGGCCCACAACAAGCTGGCGGCGCTGAGGCGTGCCGTCGCGATGGCGACGGAGGGGTTGGCATGAGCGGCGCCGGCCAGCACGTGCTGGTGATCGACAACTACGACTCGTTCACCTACAACCTGGTGCAGTACCTGGGCGAGCTGGGCGCCAGGGTCACCGTGTGGCGCAACGACGCTTTCTCGCTCCAGGACGTGACCGAGCTGGCGCCAGACCGCGTCGTGATCTCGCCGGGCCCATGCACCCCCGCCGAGGCCGGCATGAGCGTCGAGACGGTGCGGAACCTGGGCAGCAGTCTGCCGATCCTCGGCGTATGCCTGGGTCACCAGGCCGTGGGCGCGGCGTACGGCGCCAACGTCGTCAGGGCCAAGCGCATCATGCACGGCAAGACGTCCCTCGTCCGGCACGACGGCACGGGCGTCTTCGCCGGCCTGCCGCAGCCGGTGACCGCCACGCGCTACCACTCGCTGGTGGTCGAGGACGTCCCGGACGAGCTGATCGTCAACGCTTCCGTGGACGAGGACGGGTCGGCTGTCGTGATGGGCTTCAGGCACCGCGAGCACCCGGTGTGGGGCGTCCAGTTCCACCCGGAGAGCGTTCTGACGCAGTCCGGGCACGCGATGCTGCGCAACTTCATGGCACTCTGAAAGAGGTGCCTTCACCGACGATCAGCGTGATCACGGCCACGGCTGGCGGCCGCTTCGAGCTCCTGCAGCGCAAGCTGGCGGCGTTGGTCGGGCAGGACCTCGAGCCCACCCGTATCGAGTGGGTCATCAGCGACGACGGCGGCAGGGAGCCCAACCTGGAGAGCCTGGAGGCCCAGGGCTCGCCGTTCGAGGTGAAGGTGGTCAGGCTGCCGGAGGCCGGCGGGCCCGGAGCTGCCCGCAACGCGGCGCTGGCAGTCGCAGAAGGCGAGGTCATCTACCTCTCCGACGACGACTGCTCGCCTGGCCCCGGGACCCTGCGCGCGCACGCAGAGTCAGTTGCGGGCGGCGACACGGTGTCGATGGGCGCCGTGCGCTTCGAGCCCGATGTCGGCGAGCCCACCACCTGGACGGCGAAGCGCGCCCGCTGGTGGAACGTCAACGGCGCCAACACGGCGTTGAGGGCGGACGTGCTCCGGGAGGTTGGCGGCTTCGACGAGTCGCTCAAGGGCTACGGCGTCGAGGACGTGCTGTTGGGATACCAGCTGCGGCGGCGCGGCCTGAGGTTCGTGGGGCTGCCGGCCGCGATCGCCGTCCACTACGGCGCTGACCCCATGGCGGGGGAGGACCTTCTCAAGCCGGAGAGCGCGGGCCGGAACGCCGCCCTGGTGGCGCGCCGCTACCCGGAGCTGACCATGCGTCTGGGTGTTAGCCTGCCCCTTCTACTGGTGAAGCGAGCGCTACTGCCCCCCATGGCGGCCACGTTCGGTGGCAGGTACGCCGCCGAGCTGGCGTACGCCCGCGGAGCTTGGGAGGAGCGGCGGGGTTGGAGGACATAGGCATGACCACGACAGCGGGCTTCGACGTATCGGAGCTGTTGGAGGACGTCTTCGCGGGCCGCACGCTGTCGGCGGAGCGGGCCAGGGACGTCATGGGCAGGCTGATGGACGGCAAGCTCTCGCAGATGCAGGCGGCGGCCCTGCTGGCCGCGCTGCGCACCCGGGGCGAGAGCGTGGACGAGATCGTAGGGTTCGCACGGGCCATGCGGGAACGCGCCGTGCCTGTGAACGTGAGCGTCACGGGACCGCTGGTGGACACCTGCGGCACCGGCGGCACCGGGTTGAACGTGTTCAACGTGAGCACCACGGCCATGTTCCTGGCCGCGGCCATGGGCGTGAAGGTTGCCAAGCACGGCAACGTGGGCGTCACGCGCCAGTCGGGCTCGGCCGACGTCCTCAAGGCGGCCGGGGCGAGGCTGGAGATCTCCAGCGAGGACGTGGCCAGGGCCATCGAGACGCTCGGGGTGGGCTTCATCTTCGCCCGCAACCACCACCCGGCCATGCGCTTCGTGGCGCCCATCCGCGCCGACCTCAGGGCCCGCACGATCTTCAACAACCTAGGCCCGCTCACGAACCCGGCGGGCGCCGAACGACAGCTGATGGGCGTGTTCTCGCCCGAGCTGGCCCGGCTGCTCGCCGAGGTCCTTAGGGGGCTGGGCGTCAAACGCGCACTCGTCGTACACGGCGATGGCCTCGACGACATCACGGTGACGGGCCCGACGCAGGTGATGGAGCTCAGGGAAGACGGCGGCATCGAGTCGTACGAGGTAACGCCGGAGGAGCTCGGGGCTGGCAGACACGGCAGGGACGAGCTGGCGGGGGGAGACCCCGGCCGTAACGCCGCGATCATGCGAGCCGTCCTGAAGGGCGACGGGCCGCGCGCTCCCAGCGACGTCGTGGCGCTCAACGCGGGAGCCGCGGCGTATCTGGCCGGCCTGGTGAGCGACCTGGCGGCCGGGGCCGAGCTCGCGCGCGCCACCCTCGCCAGCGGCGCAGCCCTCGAGAAGCTCGAGGCCTACGTCGACTTCACCAACTCGGTCGCGTCTGCGTAACGGGTAGCATGGTGGGCGTGAAGCTGGTCCAAGGGCTGTTCCTGGTTCTGCTGACGGGGGCCCTTTCCTTCCTGGCGCTCGTCACCTCATCCACGCTCAAGTGGGCGGGCGAGCTGCCGTCGCTGGACCAGCTCGACGCGCTCGAGTACACGTCCACGTCGATGGTCTACGCCTCGGACGGCACGACGCGCATCGGCCAGATCGTGCCGGCAGAGGGCGAGAGCCGTATCTCCACCAACCGCATCCCGGTGGCCCTAGACGAGGTCTCGCCGGCGGCACTCCAGGCCATCGTGGCGTACGAGGACGATCAGTTCTTCAGCCATTACGGGCTGGACCTGCCCGCGTTCTTCAAGGCCGTCTACGAGGAGTTCTTCGGCGACGCCCAGCGCGGCGGCTCCACCATCACTACCCAGGTCATCAAGAACACGCTCCTGCAGGACATACGCAGCGAGCGCTCGCTGGAGCGCAAGGCCAAGGAGATCATGCTGGCCATCGAGCTCGAGCGCCGGCTCACCAAGCCCGAAGTCCTGCAGCGCTACATCAACGTGATCTTCTGGGGCGGCAACGTCTACGGCCTGCGCGCCGCTGCGCAGGCCTACTTCGGCAAGGACCCCATCGAGCTGAACCTGGCCGAAGGTCTCTACCTCTCGCGGCTCATCCCCTCGCCCAACTCGCGGCACCAGGACTTCGCGGGCACGCGCGCGAGCATGCGCGAGGTGCTCGACAAGATGGTCAGGCAGGGGACGATCAGCCAGGGCATGGCCGACCGCACGTGGCGCTACCCGCTCGAGCCGCTTGGGTGGGACGTCGAGTACGACGCCGACGGCAACCTGGTCTCGGCCACCCGCACCGATCAGGACGTGCTCGTGCAGGGCTCCGTCAGCTCGGACCTGTCGCGTGACGTCGTCATCGCCGTGCGCAACTGGCTCACCGACCGCTACGGCGAGAGCGTCGTGTTCGGGTCGGGCGGGCTGCGGGTCATCACGACCATCGATGTCCAGGCCCAGATCGCCGCGAACCAGGCCAGCCTCGAGGCCGAGGTGCCGGAGGGCGCTCAGCTGGCGATCGTCGGGATCAACCCGAGCACCGGCGCGGTGATGGCCATGGTGGGCCAGAAGCTCGAGGCGGGCGTGGTGCCCGGCGAGTTCAACCGCGCCACGCAGGCGTTCAGGCAGCCGGGCAGCTCCTTCAAGCCCATCGTGTACGCCACCGCCATCGAGCAGGGCGGCTTCAACGAGGCGACCATCCTCGTCGACGCGCCCGCCACCTTCGAGATCAGGGGCCAGCCGCCGTACGAGCCGGACAACCACGACAACGCCTTCGACGGACCCCAGACCGTGAGGGCCAACCTCAACCGGAGCCGCAACATCCCCGCCGTCAAGGCGCTGGAGGCCGCGACCGCCTCTGCCGTCGCGGAGAAGGCCAGGGAGCTCGGCTACGACGTCCAGCCCTACCCCGCCATGGCGCTCGGCAGCTTCGTGGTGACGCCGCTGCAGCACACGGCCGCCATCGCAGCGTTCGCCAACGGCGGCGTGTACATCGAGCCGTACTTCATCCAGCGGGTGGAAGACGCCGACGGCAACGTGATCTACGAGGCGTCCCCGCACTCCGCCCGCGTGTGGAGCGAGGAGACCGCGTACATCATGGTCGACCTCATGCACGGCAACGTCGTCGACCGGGACCCCGCCTACGGGCTGTCCAACCGCGCGGCCGTGCCCGGTCGTTGGGTCGCGGGCAAGACGGGCACCACGAACGACGAGAACGACATCTGGTTCGTCGGCATGACGCCCGGCCTTGTCGCCTCGGTGTGGATAGGCAACGACGACAACACGAGCCTGCCCAGCCGCATGACGCTCTCCGACGGCACCGTCGACACGGTCACGAGCTCGCGCCAGCCCATCTACGTCTGGAACGACTTCGTGGAGGGGGCTCTGCGCGGGCGTTCCGGGGCGGGCGAGACGTTCCCGGTGCCGGAAGGCATCGTCTTCCACCGCATCGATCTCAAGACCGGCGCTCCGTCGGAGAACGGCGTGATGGCGGCCTTCAGGCAGGACGTAGACCTGGCTGCTCAGCAGTTCGCCCCTGTGGTGAGGCTCAAGATCCCCATCGACACCGCGACGGGCCTGAGAGCCACCGTTGACACCCCGGCCGACCGCATCCAGATCATCGAGGTGTCGCCCGAGGAGGCCGCTGACTACCTGCCGGCCGGGGCCGGCTAGGCGTGAGCGCTCGCAGGGCCGTCTGGTCCGAGCCGTTCGACAACCCCACCCTCACCGCTGTGAGCGGCATCTCGGTGGGTCACTGGACGCACGAGGTAGCGCGCACCGGTTGCACTGTCGTGCTGGCGCCCGAGGACGGTTGCGTGGCTTCAGGCAAGGTCCTGGGCCCGGCGCCAGGCTCCCGCGAGTCGGTTCTGCTGGAGCCGGATAGGACGGTCAACGTCGTTCACGCCGTCGTGTTGGCCGGAGGCAGCGCGTTCGGTCTGGCTGCCGCGAGCGGCGTGATGAACTGGCTCGAGGAGCGCGGCAGGGGGTTCGCGACGCAGTTCGGCATCGTGCCCATCGTGCCGGCCGCCGTGCTCTACGACCTGGGCGAGGGCGACCCGACGGTGAGGCCCGACGAAGCTGCCGGTCGCGCGGCCGCCGAAGCCGCTCATGCCGGTCCTGTGCAGATGGGACGGGTCGGGGTCGGCACCGGCGCGCGCATCGGCCGCCTCATAGACAGGGCTGGGCTCACGCCCAGCGGGCTGGGCAGCTACGCGGTGCAGTTCGCAGGCGCCACCGTTGCCGCCCTCGCCGTCAGCAACGCGGTCGGGAACCTGGTGGACCCTGACGATGGCCGGCTCGTGGCGGGGCACGGGGAGCTGCTGGGGATGGCCGCGCTCGACGGCGTGGCGGCGTTGCCTGGCACGAACACGACGCTGGTCCTGGTGGCGACCGACGCCGACATCTCCAAGGCCGAAGCGCACGCTCTCTCCACGTCGGCACACATCGGGATCGCCCGGGTGACGCGCCCCTCGCACACCACGGGCGACGGTGACACCGCGTTCGTGCTCAGCACGGGCCGAGGCCCCCGGATCCCCTTGCAGGCGCTGTCGATCGCCGTCCAGGAGGTCGTCGCGAGGGCGCTAGTGGTGGGCGCCTTGGCCGCCCGGGGCTAGCCCGCGGTCAGACTGCGCCGGGACGCACCGAACCCTGAGCCGGATGGGGGTTCGCCTCAGTCAGCGATCCGGTAGATCACGCCCCCACGGTAGTCGGCCACGTACAGCTCACCCGAGGCGTCTTCGCCGAAGGTCGAGACGTTGAAGCCGGGCTCGAAGAGCGTGGTGACCTGCCACTCACCACCCGTCAGGTCGGCTCGCCAGATCCGGCCGGAGACGTAGTCGCCGAAGACGTACGCGCCCTGCAGGCTCTCGACCTCGGCGCCGCGGTAGAGGTAACCGCCGCTGATCGAGCCGCCCCACTGCCCGTCGTGCGGGTACGAGATGATGGGGAGCACCAGGCCGGACTGATCGCAGCCGCTTCTAGGCTCGTAACACGCGCCTGCTTCCATGATCTTCCAGCCGTAGTTCTCGCCCCCTGTGGACGACGCCGGCTGGAGGTTCACCTCCTCGAAAGCGTTCTGGCCGACGTCCGCGATGAAGAGGTCGCCCGTCTCGCGGTCGAAGCTGAAGCGCCACGGGTTGCGCAGCCCGTAGGCCCAGATCTCCGGCCTGGCGCCCTCCCGGTCGACGAACGGGTTGTCTCCCGGCGCCGTGAGTTCTTCACCCGACACGTCGAGCCGCAGCAGCTTGCCGAGCAGGGTGCCGAGGTTCTGACCGTTGCCCTGCGGGTCGCCGCCGCTGCCGCCGTCACCGAGGCCCAGGTACAGGTACCCGTCCGGGCCGAACGCCAGCTGGCCGCCGTTGTGGTTGCTGTAAGGCTGGTCCTGGGTCAGGAGCACCTGCTCGGAATCAGGTTCCGCCGCCTGGCCGTCCGAGGAGAACCGAGACAGAACGGAGTCGCCGTTCTGGTCCGTGTAGTACACGTAGAAGAGCCCGGAATCCGCGAAGTCGCTGGGGAAGGCCAGTCCCAGTAGCCCGCGCTCGCCGCCGGATGCGACCCTGTCCCTGATGTCGAGGAACGGCGGAGTCACCTTGGCGCCGTCCTGCAGCACGCTGATCGTGCCGGCCTGCTCCACGACGAACAGCCTGTCGTCCCCGGCGTTGGCGATGGAGACGGGAGCCGAGAAGCCGTCGGCGACCGCCTCCAGGTTCAGCTGCGGCTGGGCGGATCCGCACGCGACGAGGCACACGACCGCGGTGATCACGAGCGTAGAACTACGGGGTCTCCACATGTGCCCGAGATTAGAGCCTGTGAGCGTGAGAGACGTTCATCATGCTACGGAGCCTAAGGCGACGCCGGCGTTCGATCCCACCACGTGGCCCCATCACCGGGCCAGCAGCCACCGCTCCTCGATGGCGGCCATCTCCGCCTCGGAGAGTCGCGGCGCGTCGTAGTGACCGGCGGCCAGGCGCTGCCGCTGGGCCTCGAAGAGGATCACGGCGGCCGCGACCGAGACGTTCAGCGACTGGACCATGCCGAGCATCGGGATGATCACGCTGGCGTCGGCCAGCGCCGCCGCCTGGGCTGTCACGCCCTCGCGCTCGTTGCCCAGCACCAAGGCACACGGGACCGTGTAATCGACGTCGCGGTAGTCGACGGAACCTGGCGCCAGATGCGCGGCGTACACGCGCATGCCCTGGCGCCTCACGGCGGTCATGGCGCCGTCCACGCTGGCGTGGACCAGCACCTCGACCCACTTCTCGGCGCTGGCGCTGGTGGCGCTATAGGTGGGCACGCCGCCGGTGGGGTTCACGGCGTGGACCGTGCCTATGCCCACCGCATCGCAAGACCGCAACACGGCGGAGAGGTTGTGCGGCTTGTGGACGTGCTCGGCGATGAGGGAGAGGTCGGGCTGCCTGCGGCTCAGCACCTCCCTGATGCGTTCACGCCGTCTGAGCGTCACGCACCCGAGGATAGCGTCGGGGCAGCGGCCACAGCGCCGATGGGCAGCTCAGCGCCTGTCTTGCTCATGCCGACCGCGTCGTCGTAGGCACAAGCCAGCGCGACCGCCATCACGCCCTGGACCAGGGTCGTGGCGGCGGCGGTGGCGAGACCCAGCGCTATTCCGGCGACCAAGGGCAGCGCCGTGCCCACCAGGGACATGGGCAACGAGACGCCCAGACCGAGGATCGCTCCGATGAGCAGCAGCTTCGCGGTCTGCCAGACGTTGCGCGCTACTACTCTCATGCTGGCTTCCAAAGCCTGCAACGGCCCGAGGTCCCTGTCGACTATGAACAGCTGCGTGAAGGCGAAGGCGACGGTCCCCGCCAGGATCGCGATGATCGTCAGCCAGGGCCCGACCACCGGGACGAGCAGGGCAGCCAGCGTGCCGGCTACGGTGAGGAGGAAGATGGGCAGGAAATAGCGTGCGTACTTGAAGAGCATGCCGACGTTCACGTCGAGCCCGAGAGCCCGACACAGCGCGAAGGCGGTGAATGCGCCGGCGAACAGCGCGCTTACGACTGCCGAGACGATGGACCCTATCAAGCTGTTGTGCGAAGTTGTGAACGCCGCCGCGCCAACGGGCATCCTGAGGGTCGAGACGATGCTCGAGCTCCGGCGCACCGCATCGCCGTCGGACGTCGTGGTCACGTCTGGGGCGGCCGCAGGCACCGCCAGGTTCAACAGCAGCGCAACGCCGACGCTGACCGACAGCGCGGCCAGCGCCATGAGTAGATACGTAAGGCGCGCGCCCTCGATGCGTTTCCAGCCCTGCGTGAA
>DASVCK010000209.1:0-3616 GCA_036381675.1 Trueperaceae bacterium
GACGAGGACGATCTCGATGCCCTCCTCGTGCTCGGCGGGCACGGCGACGGCCAGGCCCAGCCGCAGCGACACCGCTACGCCCGCGATCGCGGTCACCGCGGTGAACACGGCCAGGAGCCCGAAATCGGCCGGTGAGTAGACTCGCGTCAGCAGCGGTGCCGCAAGTATGCTGACGACATGACCGGCGGCGGTGCCGACGGCGAGCATCCCGACGTTCCGCAGCCGCGACATAAACGAGACCACTCTAACTAGATTGATGAGACGGTCCGTACGGGACGCTAATCGCGGTCAACTAGCATCGGGGGCGACGACCCCAAGCTGCTGGACAAGCGCGACACAGGAGGGCCGGTAGTGCCAGTCGACGCAGTCATAGCGATGCTCGTGGCCGCTTCAGCCTTGGCGGTGCTCGCCTTCTCCAGAGTCGCGCCCGACTTCGTGTTCCTCACTGCGCTCGTCGTGCTGATGCTGCTGGGCGTGATGCCGCTCGAGACGGCTCTCGGGGGCTTCGCGAACGAGGGGCTCATCACGGTCGGCGCCATGTACGTCGTCGCCGCCGGCCTGCGCGAGACGGGAGCGGTCAGATGGCTCAGCTCCAGGCTGCTGGGCAGGCCCAACACGGTGCGCGGCGCGCAGATCCGGATGATGGCGCCGGTAACGCTCATCTCGGCGCTGCTCAACAACACGCCGCTGGTCGCGGTGATGATCCCGACAGTCTCCGAGTGGGCACGGAAGCAGGGCATCTCCGTCTCGCACCTGCTGATGCCGCTCTCGCACGCCGCGGTCCTCGGGGGGACCATCACGCTCATCGGCACCAGCACGAACCTCGTGGTCCACGGTCTGCTCAGGCAGCAGACCGGCGAGGGCCTGGGCATATTCGCCATCTCGCCGGTAGGCCTGCCCACGGCGATCGTGGGCGTCGCCTTCATCGCGATCTTCGCGAAGTGGCTCATACCCGAGCGCCTCCCCGTGGCGCAGAAGGTGGCCGACGCACGGGAGTACTCCGTCGAGATGACAGTCGTGGAGGGCGGGCCGCTCGACGGGAAGACCGTGGCCGAGGCCGGGCTGGACGCTTCCAGCGAGGTCACGCTGTTCGAGATCGACCGTCAGGGCGCCCGGGAGCCGATGTCACCGGACATGACCCTCAAGGGCGGGGACAGGCTCCTGTTCCTCGGCGTCGTGGACGCCGTCGTGGACCTCCAGAAGACGCCCGGTCTGGCGCCTGCCGACGGCCAGGTGTTCAAGCTCAGCGGCTCGCGTACGGACCGCATACTCGTCGAGGCCGTCGTGTCCGACAGCGGCCCCATGGTGGGCCGGACGATCCGGGAAGGGCGCTTCCGCAGCCTCTACGGCGCCGTGGTCGTGGCGGTGGCTCGCAACGGGAGGCGCCTGCGCCAGAGGGTGGGTGACGTCGTGCTGCGCCCGGGCGACACCCTGCTTCTGGAGGCCGATCCCGCCTTCGTCGAGACGCATCGCAACGTCCGCGACTTCTACCTCGTGAGCCCCGTGCCCGACTCTTCGCCACCACGTTTCGAGCGCATGGGCGCCTCGGCTCTGGTCCTGACCGGCCTGATGTTCGTGGCGACGACGGGCCTGCTTCCCATCGTCGTGGCCAGCCTGCTGGCGGCCGTGACGATGGTCGTGCTCCGGTGCGTCTCCGCCGACGCTGCCAGGCAGGCCATCGACTGGCCGGTGCTGATCACGATCGGCGCCGCCATCGGTATCGGCCGCTCCCTGGAGGTAACGGGTGTCACGACGATGCTCGCGAACCAGCTGTCCAACCTGGGAGCGAACGACCTCCACCTGAGCATCCTCTTGCTCTACCTGGTTACGGTCGTCGTGACCGAGCTCGTCACGAACAACGCTGCCGCCGCCCTGATGTTCCCGGTCGGGCTGTCCATGGCCAAGGCGCTGGACACGAGCGTCGTCCCCTTCGCGGTCACGATCATGATGGCGGCGTCGAACAGCTTCATCACGCCCATCGGGTACCAGACGAACCTCATGGTCTACGGCCCCGGCGGATACAGGTTCTCCGACTTCGTCCGCATAGGAGTGCCTCTGACCGCGCTCACATGCGCCATGACCGTGTTGTTGGTGCCTCTGATCTGGGGGTGAACATGGGCCCACCGGTTAGGCTTGCTCGGATGTCGGCACCGAGCGCCACAACGGGAACCCACGTCGATCGAACGCTGTTCGCCCACCTCATAGGGCTCGTCGAACGCGCCGGGCAGGCGATCCTCGAGGTCTACGCTGGCGACTTCGAGGTGGAGGCCAAGAGCGACGGCTCGCCGCTGACACTGGCCGACCGTCGTTCGCACGAACTCCTGGTGACGGGCCTGAAGCGGCTCATGCCGGGAGTGCCCGTGCTGTCCGAGGAGTCCGCCGACGAGCACCCTGCCCGCGAGCGCGCGACCTGGAGCCGGTTCTGGCTGGTCGACCCTCTCGACGGCACCAAGGAGTTCGTGAAGCGCAACGGCGAGTTCACGGTCAACGTGGCGTTGGTCGAGGACGGCGCTCCCGTCCTGGGCATCGTCTACGCGCCGGTGCTGGGCACCGGCTACGCAGGGGACGCGAGCGTGGGCGAGGCGTGGCGCTTCGACCGCGAAGGCGAGCGGACCCGGGTGAAGGTAGCGCCTCCGACGGCAGGGGTGACGGTCGCGGTCAGCCGCTCACACGCCGGCGCCGAGACCGAGCGGTACGTCGCCGCGCTCGAGGAGCACTTCGGCAAGGGCCGGCGCCTGACGCGCGGTAGCGCGCTGAAGGCCTGCCTGGTGGCCGAGGGCACGGCCCACTACTACCCGCGCCTCGGCCCGACGATGGCCTGGGACACCGCCGCGGCGCAGGCGGTCCTCGAGGCCGCGGGAGGAGCGCTGCTGCGGCTCTCAGGCGGCAAGCCGCTGCGCTATACCCTGGATTCTCTCGTCAACCCCAGCTTCGTCGCCGTCTACTCCGCTGATGCGTTCCTACCCGAGGTGAACTGAGCTTGCCGAGCACCGATACACGACTGGAGGCGCGCGCTCTGGGAGACGGACGCGGCCTCAGCCACCTCCGTCAGCTGGAGGCCGAGTCGATCCACATCATGCGCGAGGTCGCCGCCGAGTGCGAGAACCCGGTCATGCTGTACTCCATCGGCAAGGACTCGAGCGTGATGCTGCACCTCGCGCTCAAGGCCTTCTACCCGGGCAAGCCGCCCTTCCCCCTGCTGCACGTGGACACGACGTGGAAGTTCAAGGACATGATCTCCTTCCGCGACAGGCGCGCCCGCGAGGTCGGCATGGAGCTCATCGTTCATGTCAACGAGGACGGGGTGAGGCAAGGTGTTACGCCGTTCACGCACGGCTCGAGGGTCTACACCGACATCATGAAGACCGAGAGTCTCAAGCAGGCCCTGACGAAGCACGGGTTCGACGCCGCCTTCGGCGGCGCCCGGCGAGACGAGGAGAAGAGCCGCGCCAAGGAGCGGATCTTCTCGTTCAGGGACGCCAACCACGGCTGGGACCCCCGCAACCAGAGGCCCGAGCTGTGGAACATCTACAACACCAAGGTCCACGCCGGAGAGTCCATGCGGGTGTTCCCGCTCTCGAACTGGACCGAGCTGGACGTCTGGCTATACATCCTG
>DASVCK010000210.1:0-12571 GCA_036381675.1 Trueperaceae bacterium
ACCTACATGGCGAGCTTCAACGAGTCGATCGACGTGCACGTTCCTGTTCCTGAGGCCTACCGACTCTTCAGTCAGTTCGAGCGCTTCCCAACCTTCATGGAAGGTGTGGAGGAGGTGCGCCGCGAGGGCGGCAACCGCCTCTACTGGCGGGCCAACATCGGCGGCAGGGAAGAGGAGTGGGAAGCCCGCGTGATCGCCGACGAGCCCGACACGCGCATCGCCTGGGAGAGCGTGGCCGGAGCACGCAACGCCGGCGAGGTGACGTTCGACAAGGTCGATCAGAGCACGACGCAGGTGAACCTCCACGTCGAGTACGACCCCGAAGGCTTCCTCGAGAACGTCGGCACGGCGCTCGGCATGGTCAACGGACGCATGAAGGGCGACCTCAAGCGCTTCAAGGAGATCGCCGAGTCCGGCGGACACGAGTCGGGTTGGCACGACCCGGCCGACCGCTCGACGGTGGGCGCGGAGCGCGACCGCATCGTCGGTGAGGAGCGCCGCTCGCATGACCGCATGGGTCCTGCGACGACGGTCAGCACGGGGACGGACCGGATCGAGACGGACGCGGCTGACCGCGTCGAGCCCGGCATGCCGCCGGGGCGCGACCGCTACTGACGTAGGGCCTCCAGGCCCCTCAGGGCTTGGATCCACAACATGAGACACGCACCAGGGCCGCCTCGTCCGGCGGCCCTGATGCGTGCCTGACAGCGTGCTAAACCTACCTCCGTGCAGGTCATCGTCGTGGGCGGCGGCATCGCCGGCGCCTCGCTGGCATTCAGGCTGTCCGTCCTCGGGGCGCGGGTCACCGTGCTCGAGCGCGAGAACCGGTACCGCGACCGCGTGCGCGGCGAGCTCCTCTACCCGTGGGGCGTCGTCGAGGCAGGGCTCCTCGGCGTGGCGGATGCGCTGAAGCCCGTCTCCAAGGAGCTGCGCAACTGGGCCACCAAGATCCAGCCGCTCCGGGCCTGGCGCAGCGACCTGACCCGTAGCGCGACCGCAGCGGGGCCCGCGGTCACGTTCGCGCACCCGGTTGCGCAGGAGGCGCTTGTCCAGGCGGCGGCCGCGGCGGGAGCGGAGGTCCTCCGCGGTGTCGTGGTCACGGGTGTCGAGCCAGGCGTCAGACCGGCTGCAAGGGTGAGGCGGGCCGAGGGAAAGAGCGGCATCCGTCTGGAGGCTGACCTGGTGGTGGGCGCGGACGGCCGGGGCTCTGTGACTGCGCGTACTGCCGGCTTCTCGTCACACTCGGCGCCGGAGACCCTGGTGCTGGCCGGAGCGCTGTGCGCCGGCGCCTCGGCGCCGGATGACACCGGCCACGTGTTCATGCGACCTGAAGCCGGTCTGCTGGGGCTGGTCGTGCCGCTGCCTGGCGGAAGGCACAGGATGTACGCCGGCTACCACACGGCCACTGGGAAGCGGAACCTCAGCGGTCCACCCGCCCTACCCGCCTTCGGGGACGTCATGGCGGGAGCTGGCATGCCGGCGGAGTGGCTGGATGGGGCCGAGTTGGCTGGCCCCTTGGCCGAGTTCAGCGGCGCCGAGACCTGGGCCGAACCGGCCGGCGACCGCGTGGCGTTGATAGGCGACGCGGCCGCCGTCAGCGACCCGAGCTGGGGCTGCGGTCTGGCCCTGGCGCTGCGCGACGCCAGGGTACTCGCTGACGCCCTGGCTGGGTCGCCTGACCTCGAGGCGGCGTTGCGGCGGTACGCCGGGGAGCATGCCGTCTATCACGACGCCTTGAGGCGGCAGACCAAGTGGCTCGAGACCGTGTTCAGGACACCGGGACCGCAGGCGGACGCCCTGCGCCGCGCGGCGATGCCGAAGATCGCCGTGGACCCGAGCCGGGCTCCGGACGTCGTGGGGGCCGGGCCGGAAGGCCCCAGCGACGAGGCCGCGAGGCGCAGGTTCTTCGGAGAGGACTGACGAAAGCCCCAGGCGTTCAGCGCCCCGCCCGTTCTCTGACGACCTTCGTGGTGACCAACAGCTGACCGCAGTGCCGCTGAGCGTGCTCGGCGGCGTGGAACATCATCCCGATCATCGTGGAGGGCAGCTTGAGCCTTCCCACCTCGCGCGGCTCGTACACCCGAGCCGGGTCGGTGCGGCGCAGCCGCTCGAGGGCAGCCGCCACGACCCGCTCGACGTTCGCCACGAGCGAGGTGGTCGTGGCGTCCCCGGGGCCGTGCTCCCTCTCCGCCAGGGCGGCAGCGCGCTGCTGCTCCGTGGTCACGCCCGTCTCGGCCGTGGTCGTCAGGCGCTCGATGACGCCGGCGATGTGCTTTAGGTGGAAGCCCACCGGGGCCAAGCCCGCCACCGGCTCCCACAGTAGGTCGTCTGGGAACCCTTCTGCGAACTCGCGCACCTCCTCCAGCGTCTGGATGAGCGCATGCGCGACGGGCTGGAGCTCTCTGGGAACGCCTTCTACTGGCCCCCTGAGCCAAGGATGCGGTTGTTGGGTCATCTCTCGCTCCTCGCCGCCCCGTTGGAACGGGGACAGCGAGGTCAAGCTATCAAGTGTCGGAGTCCTCCGGGGGTTCTCCTAGACGCTCGGCCAGGTCCTCGACGGTATCGAGGATGTCGCGGGACTCCTCCGAGTCGTCCTCGTTGGCCCATTCCTGAACCTCGATGAGCAACTCTTCCACCCGGCGCGCGATCTCGTCGCGCCTGGCGATGGCCTCGTACGGCTGCCGGAGCGGCGTGTCCTCCAGCCCGCTTCCTCCCGCGTTGAGGTCGTTGTCATCCGAAGTGCGCTGCATGTCCACTTCGTTACCCGGTCGAGCCAGGTTGCCCATGTCCTCGTTGGGGGTATCCGGCATCGCGGCCGGGTCACGCGTCTGAGGGTCGCGCATGGTCTCCCACCTCCGTGGCCCGAAGCTAGCGGCGGATCAGGTGAACGTTGTCCGGGCCGTGTGAGAAAGCCGGCCGGCCACACACGATTCGCAGGAGGAACGAGCCTAGCATGTACCCCCGGTCTCACCGGAGATGGAGGGAAGCCATGGCGTACAGGCTCTGGACCATCGACCCCGGCCACTCCACGATCGAGTTCTCGACCAAGCACATGATGTTCACCACGGTGCGCGGACGCTTCAAGGAGTTCTCGGGCGAGCTCCATCTGGACCGGGAGGAGCCGGACCGCTCGTGGTGCGAAGTGACGATCATGACGGCCAGCATCGATACGGGTGACCCCGACAGGGACGCACACCTGCGCGGCCCCGACTTCTTCGCGGCGGACGCTCACCCCGAGATCCGCTTTCGCAGCAAGGAGGTCATGGGCGCCAGGCCGGAAGAGGGCGCCCGTTTCCGGATGACCGGCGAGCTGACTATCACCGACACCGTGCAGGAGGTCGTGCTCGACGTGCTGTTCCAGGGCCGAGGGCAGGACCCGTGGGGCAACGAACGCGTGGGGTTCACGGCCACGACCGAGGTCGACAGGCGCGATTGGGGGCTGAAGTGGAACCAGGTGCTGGAGACCGGTGGCGTGCTGGTGGCGAACAAGGTGCGCATCGAGGCCGAGGTGCAAGCCGTGCTGAAGGGTGAGGAGGAGCCCGCGGGCGTGGCGTGAGCAACCTGCCGCCGGTGCGATGATGTCGTCATGGCGAAGAGCGAAGCGAAGTTCCGGCCCGTGGACGTCGAGGTTTCCGACCTGGTCGCGTCGGTCGAGAACGAGACCAGGCGCGAGGACGCCAAGGCGCTGATCGAGCTGCTGGGCGAGGTCACGGGCGCGGAGCCGCGCGTCTGGCACCCGTCGATAATCGGTTTCGGCGACCATCACTGGCGGCACGAGTCCGGGCGTGAGGGCGACGGGCCGCTGTTGGCGTTCGCTCCCCGCAAGTCCAACCTCGTCTTCTACGGGTTCAGCTCCGCGCCCGAGAGCGCGGAGCTGCTGTCCCGGTTGGGGAAGCACAAGCTGGGCAAGAGCTGCATGTACATCAACAAGCTCGCCGACGTGGACACTGACGTGCTGCGCGAGCTCGCCGAGGTCGGCGTGAAGCACTTCGGCGGCACGTCGGACAGCCTGGTGCCGCGTTGAAGAGGGTGGCGACGCTAGGCGTTGCCGGTGTTCCTCGCGAGGTCGCCTGATGATGCGGCCGGGGCCTGCGTACCGGTAGCGCCCCGGGCCCGCCTGTCCTGAGCGTCCATGATGAGGTAGGGAAGGGCGCAGGCGGCGACGGCGGCGCCGGCGACGATCCATGCGGTTCCGATCGACGTCGCCTCGGCCAACGCTCCCAAGGCGACGCTGCCGACGAACGCACCCGCGAAGCCGGCCAGGGACTGCGCAGACAGAAGCACGGTGCGCCTGTCCGGCGTGACCTCCCGGTGGAAGAGCGTGGAGTGCGGGGAGCTCCATCCGGTGCGGGTCAGGTAGGTCAGCCAGAACAGCCCGGTCGCGAGTAGGAACCGGCCGCTGAGGGCGAGGAACACGAACGCGGTTCCCTGGGCTACCTGGAAGATGGCGGAGACGAGGGCGTGCCGCTTGCCCACGGCTCGGCTCAGCTGCGTCGCGACGACGTTCCCGAGGATGCCCACCCCGAAAGAGCCGCCCAAGACGACCCCGAGCGCGAGCGTGCCGCCTCCCGCCGCAACGTCGCCGCCGGGCAGGAGGGTCGCGAAGAACGGCTGCCAGAGGTTCTCGGAACCCGCCAACACCGCGCCTATCACCACGTCGACGAGCAGGAGCAGTCGCAGCCTCGGGCTCTTCACGACGGTGCTCACGGCCTGACCGACGTGAGAGAAGACCTCCGCGAGACGCAGCTTGGCGTCCGTCGCCTCGGTACCACTTGCGCCAGAGGGCCGCTCCTCGCGGATCAGGATCGCAGCCAGCGCAGAGGCGACCAGCTGCACACCGATCGAGGCCACGAGCGGGACGGCGAGAGGCGTGAGGATGCCTTCGGTAGGCAGGTAGGAGAACAGGGTCGGCAGCGCGCCGCCCGCCAGCGTGCCCAGCGCGAGACCCACCAGTTGGTAGCTGCCGGCGGCGGCGAGCTCCGGTTGCAGGTCCGTGGCCCGGTCCTCCTGCTGCAGCGCGTCGATGAACCACGCTTCCAGAGCACCAGACGTGAGCGCCCGCGACGCGCCGAGCACCACGGCGAACGCCATGAAAGCGGTGAGGTCGAAGGCCAGCAGGAAGACGACCCTGGCCACCACGTTCAGCAGGCCACCGATTATGTAGGCGTTCTTGCGTCCCATCTTGTCGGCAAGGGCGCCGGACGGCAGCTCCAGCACGGCGACGACGATTGAATACAGCCCCATGAACAGGCCGACTTCGGCGAGGCCGACGCCTCGCGACTGGGCCAGGAGGACCATCACCGCCATGGGCAGCACCGCCCCGAACCAGGTGAGCGAGGTGACGAGGTAGTAGGTCTGTCTGGTGGTCAGCCGCATGGGGACACGGTGGCGGCTAACCTACTGTGAATGGCAGACCAAGATTCAGGTAGCTCCCAGCCGCGGTTCCGGCCGGCGCCCGGGGTGAGTTTCCATACCGTGACAGACCCCGAGCAGGCCCGCCTCCTCACGGACCCGGACAGACAGCGCCTCTTCAGGCCGTTCCTGGCCAGGGAGCGGACGGTCTCTCAGGTCGCGGCCGAGACCGGCAGCGACCTGAACGCGGTGCTCTACCGCGTGCGCCAGTACCTGGCGTCAGGGTTGTTGCGCGTCGTGCGGGAGGAGAAGCGCCCCGGGCGACCGGTCAAGGTCTACCGGTCCGTGCACGACGCCTACTTCATCCCGTACGAGATCACGCCGTTCGCGACGCTCGAGGAGCGGATGCTGGAGCAGATGCTCCCGGCCATGAGGGAGCGGATCCGCATCCAGGCCCGGCAGATCGCTCGTTACGGGCGCATCGGCCAGTCTCTCTTCCGCGACGAGCGGGGCGAGGCGTGGTTCGCGAGCGCGACGGACGCCGCCCTGCGCACAGATTGGTTGGACCCGCAGGGCGGCATCGACTTCTGGACCGAGGTGTGGTTGACGCCGGACGAGGCCCTCGAGCTGCGCGAGGTGCTGTACGCGGCGTTGGAACGCTTCGGCCAGCGCCCGATCGAGGGGGAGACGCCGCCGGAAGCCGGCTTGCGCCGCTTCCACTTCAGCGTGGCGACGGTGCCGCTCGATCTTTGAGATCCTGGCGAACCGCCTCGCGCGTGTGCGGCCTTAGCGCTTGCGCAGCTTCCAGATCTGCTCGGACGGCCAACGCTTGGCCCACTCCGGCGGGACCGAGAAGTCGGTGCGGGTCTCGGTCAGGGGCGCTCGCGGCTCGAGGAACCCCTCGATGGTGAAGCCCACATGGTGAAACAGCGCCACCCAGCCGGAGATCGGCAGGTTGAACTCGATGCCGCCCGGGTCCACCTCCACCTGGCTGTAGTCCTGTTCGTGTAGATCGAAGTAGTCGCGGACCAACCGGTCGATCACGTCGGTGCCGTCGAGCGGGCTGCACACGGAGGCCATCGGGTGGTTGCCCAAGAACACGAGCCGGCCGCCGGGTCGCAGGATGCGGTGAGCCTCGGGGATCCAGCGGTACGGGTCACACCAGATCGCGGCGCCGTACTCGCTGATGGCGAAGTCGAAGCTCTCGTCCGGGAACGGCGTCTCCTCGGCGTTGCCGTGCACGAGCGTGATGCTCAGGTCGTGGTGTGCGGCCAGCGCCCTCGCGGTCGCCAGCTGGTTGGCGGAGTTGTCGATGCCGGTCACCTTCGCGCCCCTACGCGACATCCACGCGGAGACGTACGCTGTGCCGCACCCCAGCTCCACAGCGTCCAAACCCGCCATGTCCTCGGGCAGCATCTTCAGCTCGCTCTCGGGGATCCCCCAGATGCCCCACCGCGGCTCGGCGCGCGCCCAGTCCTGCGCGCCGCGCTCCGCCCACCAGCCGGCCATGCCGTCCCAGTACTCGCGGTTGTGAGCCACGTGCTCCGGGAGTTGTTCAGGCGGTCGGTCGGAGGCGTCTGACATGGCCACGACGCTACACCGCGGGGCCGTGCGCCGTGGGGCTGCGCGGCGTGGGGCGGTGCGCCGGGGGGCTGTGCGGCGTGGGGCCGTACGCGCCGCCCGCCCGTGCGCCGCGCAGATGTGAGCCGCGAAGATGTGCGCCGCCAAGACCCGGGCACTCATAGGTCTTGTCGGTGCAAAAGCCACTACCAACCTAGTGAATAGGGCAAGGCCGCGCTTGCCTTAATGTCACGAAGGGGGCGGGATCTTCAGGGCGCGGTCAGCCTCATCTATTCATGTAGTTGGTAGTGGCACCCCAGCCGAAAAGAGACCTTGGGTCCTGAGGTTCCGACCTGGGTACCGAGATGCCGACTCCAGCCGAAAAGAGACCTTGGGTACTGAGGTCCCGACCTGCGTGCGGAGGTGCCGACCTGGGTACCGAGGTGCCGACCCCAGCCGGAAGAAGACCGTGGGTACCGAGGTGCCAGACACCGGACCCGGATCCCCGCTGCGCCGGCCCACCGGGCGCAATGTCAGACCGGCCGACTGCGCCGCCAAGCGCCGCCGGCCGGCCCCAGTAGACTCCTACGGCTGGCCGGGGCTCGGCACGCCGTCGCCGGGCTGGGTGTACTGCACGAACCGGATCCGGTTCCCGAACGGGTCACGGACCGCGAAGTCGATCCCGTAGAACTGCTGGGTTGGCTCCTCCGTGATGTCAACGCCCTTCGCCCGCAGCGAATCGCACATGGTGTGGGCGTCGTCGGTGACGAAGCCGACGGCGAAACCTGAGGCGCCCTTGGAGACCAGCTCGCGGATCTGCTTCGCGGCCTCCGGGTCGACGCTGGGCGGCGCGGCCTTCTCGAGCAGGATGTCCCGGTCGGTGACCCCCTTGGGTCGCACGGTCAACCAGCGCATCTCGCCACCGAAGACCATGTCGGCGCTCACCTCGAGCCCCAGCTTGCCCACGTAGAAGTCCAGCGCCTCGTCCTGGTCGAAGACCCAGATGTGCGAGATGTTGATGCTCTTGATCACGTCGTTCCCTCCTCAGGCATCCGCGACGTCCTCGTCGGCGGCTGGGTCACTGTACGTAGGTCCCTCGCGAGGCGCTTCTCCGAAACTGCTCGGGCGCGCCCAAGCCATCGCGAAGCAGGTAGGGACGGCCTCGACGGGGTGCCAGCGCTGGCGGAACTCGGTGGGGGACACGCCCTTGATCTCCTTGAAAGTGCGGCTGAAGGTACCGAGGCTGTTGAAGCCGACATCGAAGCAGACGTCGGTGACGCTGCGGTCCGTCTCCCTCAAGAGGTACATCGCCCGCTCCACCCGGCGCCTCTGTAAGTAGCGGTGGGGCGTCTCGAGGAAGACGTCCTTGAAGGTCCTTATGAAGTGGGCCTCGGACATGCCGACGGTGCTCGCCAGGGCCGCCACGTCGAGTTCCTTGTGGAACTCGCGGTCCATGGTGTCGCGTGCACGCAGCATGAGCCTGTTGCGCGCCTCGATGGGCGAGAGCTCGCCCGTCACGCCGCCTCTCGCTCGACCGCGTCCACCAGTACGGGCGCCAACGAGCCGATGGGCCTGACGACGACGTCCGACAGACCCTGCCAGGACGCCATGAGCCGAAGTTCGTTCGCCAACGCGTCAGCCACCTCGCCGTCGGACCTGCGGCGCCCGCCCGGTGCCGGGGATTCCTCCCGCCAGGCGGCCTGAACGAGCAGCGTGCCCGACTTCCTGTCCGCCTTGAGATCCACCCGGCCGACCATCTGGTCGCCCATGAGGAAGGGGAGAGAGTAGTAGCCGTACTTGCGCTTGGGGGCGGGTGTGTAGATCTCGATGCGGTACTCCATGCCGAACATCCGCTCGAGCCGGTCGCGGTACCACGTGGCCGGGTCGAACGGGGAGAGGAGCGCGGTGCCGGTCGCCCGGCCCGGGTCCTGGGCGCCCACGTACAGCAGCGCCTTCTCCTTCCAGCCCTCCACCTGCACCCAACGTGCCAGGCCCCGCGCGACGGCGGAGTCCGCCAGCGGCTTGGCTTCCGTGACCATGATGCGGAAGTGATCGCCGAAGTCGGCGACGGTGCCGATCCAGTTCGCCTCCAGCGCGTGGTCGAAGAGGACCTGTTGTGCCTCAGTCTTGGAGAGCGCCGGTAGGTCGTGGAACTCCCCCCAGGCGTGGTGCGGCGAGCCGTACAAGCGCTGGAAGTTGTTGCGCGCGGCCACGGCGACGCGGCCCGTGAAGAACAGGTACTCGAGGGCTCGCTTCGTGTCGCTCCAGTCCCACCACGAGCCTCGCTTCCGGGACTTGTCCTCCTCCAGGTGCGCCAGGTCGGCGGGCTGCAGCGGGCCGGACTCGTGCACGGCATGCTCCACAGCTGCGAACAGGTCGGGCTTGTGCGTCTTGGGATGCTTCTCGAAGAACTTCGCCCACCTGCCCTCGTAGAAGTCGAAGCGGTGCTTCAACGCGGGCAAGAGGTGGCGGGGCATGACCGAGGCCTCATGCCCCCAGTACTCGAACGTGTCGTCCGAAGACCATAGGTACTCGTCCAGAGCCGCCTGGTCGTAGGCGCCGAGTCGGGAGTACAGCGGCATGTAGTGCGCGCGCGCCAACACGTTGACGCTGTCCAGCTGCAGGACTCCCTGGCGCGTCAGGTAGTCGCGGAAGTGGCGGACCCCCACGCGCCCGTTGGGTCGCCGCCTGGCCAATCCCTGGGCGTTGAGGAAGATGCGGCGGGCTTCGGCGGCCGTCAGCTTCTCGGTCACGGGGACAAGGCTAGCGCAAGGGCCGGGGGGCTGCTGGCGCGGCGGTGCCGGCTCTCCAAGGGGGGAGCCTGAGCGTCTGATAGCCTAGAGGCGGCGCCAAAGTGCGAGGCGTCAACACTTCGACCCAGGTAACAAGGAGACAGCTTGCCAGCCTCCCCCGACGACGTCCTGCGGCTTCTGGGGGACGTGAGTCTCTTCCGAACCCTGAGCGCGGAAGAGCTCGATGCCGTAGCCCAACGGCTCGAGCCCGTAGAGTTGCCGGCGCACGCCACGGTGTTCCGGCAGGGCGAGCTCGGCGATGCCATGTACGTGCTGGCCGAAGGGCGCCTTGCGGTCAGCGTTGACGGTGCCACCGTCGACAGCCTCGCGCCCGGGTCCGTGGTCGGCGAGCTCGCGCTGCTGACCGCGCCGGAACGCAACGCCACGGTCACGGCGGCGGCCGACGGTGCGAAGCTGTGGCGGCTGAGCCGCGAGGACTTCGAACGGTTGACGGCCCAACGCCCGCACGTGCTCGAGGCGGTGCACGCCGTGGGGAGGCCGCGACTTCAGAGGGCTCAGCTGGCTCCCCTCCTCAGCCAGCGGTTCGGCGTGAACACGGAGACCGAGATCGCCGCGTTGCAGGCAGCGGCCCTCTGGCGCGATGTCGGTAGGGGGGACGTGCTCTACCGCGTCGGTGACGCGGTCGACTACGTCTACCTCGTCGTCTCGGGTCGCTTCGAGGTGCGCGAAGAACGAGGCGATTTGGGCCGCCGTGTCGGCCGCGGCGGGGTGCTGGGCGAGGCGGCGGTGACGGGACAGGCCGTGCGGACCCATGAAGCCGTCGCGACCCGTGACAGCCACGTCGTCGCTCTCCCGGCGGACCTCGCCGCCGGCTCGCCGCGGTTCGTCGCCAGCGTCGCTGCCGACCTGTTGCAGCGTCTGAACAGGGCCGCTCCGCCCACGCCGGCCGGCGCAGGCGGCGTGGCGCTGTTGCCCGTGACGGACAAGGCGCCCATCACGCAGCTTGCGGGCGCGTTGGCTCAGCGGTTCGCAGAGTGGGGGCCCACCGTCACGCTGTCGAGCCGGCTCGTCGACGAGCGGTTCGGGCGGGCCGGAGTCGCCCAGGTTGACGAGTTTGGCGAGATGGCGGGGCCGTTGACCCTGTGGCTCGATCAGCAGGTACGCAGCCACGAGAGCGTCGTGCTGGTGTGCGACACCGCAGACACGCCCTGGCGCCGCCGCTGTTTGCGGCTCGCGGACACGGTGCTCCTCGTGGCCTCCGCGGACGGTGGGCCCGAAGTTGGCGCCACGGATGGGTCGACAAGCGTCGACACGCACGGGGAGCCCCAACTCGTGCTAGTGCACCCCGACGACACCCAGCTGCCGCGCGGCACGGCGCGGTGGCTCGAGACCTACGACGTGAGTGCCCATCACCACGTGCGGCTGGGCGACTCGAAGGACTTGGACAGGCTGGCGCGCCGCCTCGCGGGACGGGCCACCGGCGTGGCGCTGTCGGGTGGAGGGGCGCGCGGCTACGTTCACATCGGGCTCTTCCGCGCTTTGGAGGAGAACGACGTGCCGGTCGATGTGGTCTACGGGACGTCGATGGGCGCCCTCATCGGGGGCATCTACGCCCTCACCCGCGAGGCCTCGGCCGGCTACCGCCTGGCGGAGCGCTTCGGCGATCGCCGGCAGCTCATGGACCGCACCATCCCGCTCGTCGCCCTCACGCGGTCGCGCAAGGTGACGCAGACCATGCGCTCGCTGTACGGCGACGACACGCGCATCGAGGACCTGTGGATCCCCTTCTGCTGCGTGTCCGCCAGCCTCACCAACGCGGAGCTGCGGGTGCACGACCGCGGACTGATGTGGCGCGCCATCAGGGCGTCGACAGCCATCCCAGGGATCTTCACGCCCATCCTGGACGAGGGCGGCGAAGAGGTCCTCGTGGACGGCGGCGTCATGAACAACCTGCCCGTCGACCTGTTGCGCGCGTTCATGGGTGCTGGCACGGTGATCGCCTCCAACGCCTACGGCGGGAAGTCCGACGGCAAGCCCATGTCCTTCGGGGACGACGTGTCGGGCTGGGCGGCGCTGCGGTCGAAGCTCTTGCCGTTCGGCCGCCGGATCAGGGCGCCTAGCCTGCTCGGCACCCTCATGCGCGCTACGTCCCTGGCCAGTAAGAGCCTCCTGGACGAGGCGGCGCACTACGCCGACCTGGTCGTCACTTACCCGTCGAGCGAGGTCACGTCGCTGGAGTTCGACAGCTACGCCGAGACCATAGAGGTCGGCTACCGGCACGCCTCCGAGGCCCTCCAAGCCTGGTTGCACCCTCCTCATCCCGCCGACCCCTAGCGTCTGCCCCACGGAGGTGGCGAGGTGGCACAGGACCTGAGCGGCAAGAGGGTGGCGTTCCTGATCGCGGAGAAGGGGACGGAAGACATCGAGCTGGTAGAGCCGATGCGCGCCGTCATGGAGGCCGGGGCGGAGACCGTCCTCATCGGCCCCGAGGGTGGCAAGGTCATGACGCGGAACCACGACCTCGAGCCGGGCAGCGAGCACGAGGTGGACGTCCCCTACGCCGAGGCCAGGGCACGGGACTACGACGCCGTGGTCATCCCCGGCGGCACGGTGGGGGCTGACAAGCTGCGCGTCAACGAGGACGTGGTGCGGTTCGTGCGGGGCTTCTTCGAGGCGGGCAAGCCGGTCGCGGCCATCTGCCATGCCCCGTGGGTGCTCATCGAGGCCGGCGTCGTCGCCGGGCGCAGGCTGACCTCGTACCCGAGCCTACAGACCGACGTCAGGAACGCCGGTGGCGAGTGGTTGGACGAAGAGGTCGTAGTGGACAAGGGCCTGGTGACGAGCCGCAGCCCCGCCGACCTGGCGGCGTTCACCAAGAAGGTCGTGGAGGAGATCGCGGAGGGCGT
>DASVCK010000211.1:0-3424 GCA_036381675.1 Trueperaceae bacterium
GCGGAGGACAGCGAGGGAGTGGTAACAGCCGCCCAGCTGACGCCGCACCCCGGAATCCTCGTTCCCGCGCGGCTCGTCCAGAGTCGCCTCGACGGCTACGGCAACCTCATCATGCCGAAGGAGGCGATGTACCCGATCTACGCGGGCCCTAGCCACACGGTCGAGTACGCGGGCATCGCGGTCCCTCCCATCCGCGTCATCAACCTCCCGAACGGTGAGTGGCAGATGGTCGCCTCAGCTCGAGTGACCATCACGCTCGGTGAGGAGGGCAGCATGCCTCGCGTCACCACCACCCTGACGACCGTCGCGTTGCCGTACGAGCGGGGAGGGGGCATCTGATGCGCCCGTCTCCCCACCGCTCGCCGCGCCAGCACTTGACCTCATCAGCGACACAACGCCGTGAGAGCCCCGACGCCACCGGCTCGTTCCGCGACCACTTGACCGACGCGCAAGTGGAGGGGGGAGGGGGTAGGGCGGGAATGACCGTCCCCACCGCCACGATCAAGCGCAAGCGGCGCCCTAAACCGGGCGATACGCAGGCCCTACGCCGCACGCTGTGGGCCGCGATCCGCAAGGTCGAGGAGGTCATGGACGACCCCGACACCGAGCCGCACATGGTGCTCCGCTGCGTCAGCGCCCTCGCCACGGTCGGCGGCGTCTACCTCAAGGCCGAGGAACAGGCCGAGATCATCACGCGCCTCGAGGAGCTCGAGGCAGCGGTGAAAGGCAGGCAGTAGTGAAGGGTCACGCGAGACGACTCGACAAGCTCGAAGCCATCGTCCAACCGGACGGCGGGCCCGGCCAGACGGAGCTGTGGGAGGAAGCCGAGGACGGGCTCTTCCACTGCGGCATGCACCCCGAGCTCGGCCTCACAAGACAGCAGCTCTCGGCGCGGGCTACTGAGGGCCGCGGCCGGCAGATTATCGCCATCTACGGCCTGACGCCCCCTCCTGGAGTGCTGGTCGCGCTGCCGCGCAACGGAAGAGACGGCCGACTGTGAGCCCCTTGATCCGTAGCATCGGCCTAAGGACTGGCCGGTACTTCACGCCCGAACCCCCGGCCCTCGTCGTTCACATACGCATGACCCACGCCGACTCACGCGTCGACGACTTCAAGGTCGAGGCGTTGTGAAGACCGTCATCGCTGCCCAGGATCGCCTCGACTAGGCGGCCACCTGACAGCGCATCAGGCGACACGAGAAAGCCCCGGCCACGCCGGGGCTTCCTCTTCGTGGTGTGTCAGCGGTGCGCCTGCCGTTAGCTCACCGGCCGGGTTGGCGGGAACCCGAGCGCCGCTCGCTCGCCGTCGTTAAGCATGAGCGCGTCCGCGATGTTCTCGACCAGCTCCTCGAGCCAGGCTGGCTCGGCTCCGCGCGCGAGCCAGTGCTCCCGCCACGCCGGTAACAGGGCCGCGACCTGCCACGCCAAGTGCTCCGCCGCCAGGTCGCTCGTGAAGCGCTTGTTGGCGCAGGAGGGGCAGAGCGTCTCGTGCCCGTCAGGGAAGATCGCCAGGCTCTCCGTCGCTCCGCAGCCGTCACACACAGTGTGGACGTATCGCTTCGCGCCGCGGTTAGTGCCTTGATGGTTCGTCTGCTGCTCACGTCCGTGGATCATTGCCTACCTCCTGTCGCGGGGCTTTGCCCCTACGCGCCGAACGATACGTCTATGCTCTTGCGTTTGTCAATATATTACCCGTACACTCTACAGAGGAAGGAGGTACATGGAAATATGGAAGTCATGAACGAGAACATCCGCCGCCGGGTGCGCGTCGCCCTCGCGGAGCGGGACATGAACCAACGGGACCTGGCCGAGAGGGTCGGGATGAAGCCCCAGTACGTGAGCGACCTGCTCACCGGCCGCGTGGGCAAGATCCCCTCCACTTGGGCGCGCATCCTCGACGCCCTCGACCTCGAGCTCGTGGCTGTGCCCAAGGGCCAGGGCAAGCAGTGAGCCGCTACCAGCGCGTCGACCGCGGCGCCGGCAGCCGCAGTGGCCAGCTGCTGCAGCACGTCGACGACCCCAAGCGGTGGATGGTCCGCGCCTACGTCGGCCGCGACGGCAAGGGCCGCAAGCGCTACCGCTCCGAGGTCGTCGTCGGCCGCAAGCGCGACGCCGAGGCGCGCCTGATAGAGCTGCTGCAGGACAAGAACCGCGGCAAGCTCACGCCGCGCCACACCGCACGTGTGGCCGACCTCGTGCGGGAGTGGCTCGAGCACAAGGGGCGCGAGGTCACGCCTCGCACCCTCGACGGGTACCGCAACGCCCTCGAGCTCTACGTCCTGCCCACCCTCGGCCACAGGCGCCTAGGCGACCTGACCCTCCGCGAGATCGACGCCCTATACGGCGCCATGCTCGAGGGCAAGCTGCCGGCACCAGACCCCGATGACGACGGCAAGGAGCGCGGGTGGAAGGGTGGCCCGCTCTCGCCGCGCACCGTCCGCATGACCCACGTGGCGCTCTCCCAGGCTCTCAGCCAGGCCGTGCGGTGGGGCATGATCGCCTTCAACCCCGCGGCCGAGGCCACGCTGCCGAGCGGCAAGCCGAAGGAGAAACGCGCCCTCAGTGTCGCCGAGCGGGCCCGGTTCCTCACCGCAGCCGACGAGCTCGACGCCTTCCACAAGGTCCTCTACCGCGTGCTCATGGACACCGGCCTACGCCCGGGCGAGGCCTGCGCGCTCAGGTGGTCCGACGTCGACCTCGCCGGCGGACGCCTGACCGTGGCACGCGCCGTGACCCAGGGAGAGGACGGGGAGCGCGTCACCGGGCACCCGAAGACGTCGAAGAGCCGCCGCACCATCCCGCTCTTCGGCCTCGAACCTGTCCTCTCCGCCCACCTCGAGTGGCAGCGCAGTGTCGGGCTCGACGCCGCGGGCCTCGTCTTCACAAACCAGGAAGGCCGGATGCTCGCCCCGTGGACGTTCAACCGCCGCGAGCTCGAGCGCGTGCTCGCCAAGGCCGGGATCGAGGGCGCCTTCACCCTCTACGGCTTCCGGCATACGTTCGCGACGCTGCATCTGCAGAGTGGAACTCCGCTCAAGGTCGTGAGCGAGTGGCTGGGTCACTCGACGATCCAGCAGACGGCGAACACGTACCAGCACCTGTCGCCCGAGGTCGCCGAGGACTGGGCGTCGCGGCACGTGGCGTTCCTCGAGGAGGCCTCGAGGCGGGCCGTTCAGCAGGTCAACTGACGAGAGGGGAGACGTGAGAAGCAACGGTGACACACCACATGGAAGAACCGCCCCGTTGGGCGGGGCGGTTCTTCTTCGCTTCTGCCGTTTGGGACGGCATCGCTATGGTCGGGGTGGCCGGATTTGAACCGACGACCACTTGACCCCCAGTCAAGTGCGCTACCAGGCTGCGCTACACCCCGCCGGCTGTGGGCTGCCGCGGGCCGCGGAAGCCGGTTCCAGAGCTTATCACGGCGG
>DASVCK010000212.1:0-3239 GCA_036381675.1 Trueperaceae bacterium
GTCGAGGCTTACGACACCAGGCCCGTCGTGAAGGAGCAGGTCCAGTCGCTGGGAGCTCGCTTCGTCGAGCTCGACGTGGGGGAGACCGGCCCGACGGAGCAGGGCTACGCGAAGGAGCTGACACCGGAGCAGCTGGAGAGGCAACGGCAACAGATGGCCGCCGTGGCCGCCCAGGCGGACGTGGTCATCACGACCGCCCAGGTATTCGGTCGCCGGGCGCCGGTGATAGTCACCGAGGACATGGTCGCCGGCATGAAGCCCGGGAGCGTCGTGGTAGACCTCGCGGCCTCGACTGGCGGCAACGTCGCCGGCAGCCGCTCCGGTGAGGTGGTAGTGACCGCCAACGGCGTGACCATCCTCGGTTTCTCCGACCTGCCCTCCTCGGTCGCGCTCGACGCCAGCCAGATGTACGCGAACAACCTCTACAACCTCGTCGAGCACGCCTGGGACGCCGAGGGCAAGACCCTCGAGCTCGACGAGCCGGACGAGATCGTGAGCGGCTGCCTGCTCACCCACGGTGGGGCGGTGCGCGACGACCGCGTCCGCGCGGCCTTGGAGGCCAAGGCATGACGATCCTTTTGCTCCTGTTCATCTTCGTACTGGCGATCTTCCTCGGCCTGGAGCTGATTCAGAAGGTCCCGTCGCAACTGCACACGCCGCTGATGTCGGGTTCGAACGCGATCTCTGGCATCGCGATCGTGGGGGCGATCGCCTCGACCGCCGTCGGTGGGCCGTTCTCCAACGTGCTGGCGTTCATCGCGATCGTGCTGGCGGCCATCAACGTGTTCGGCGGCTACCTCGTGACCGACCGCATGCTGGGCATGTTCAAGAGCGGCAAGAAGGGGCGCTGAGCATGGCGGCAGCCTTCCAGATCGCCTACATCGTCGCGTCGGTCTTGTTCATCGTCGGGCTGAAGATGTTGGGTCGCGCCGATTCGGCGCGGCGCGGGAACATGATCTCGGCGCTGGGGATGCTGGTGGCGATCGTGGCCACGCTGCTCCACGCCGGCATCGACTACGCCCTTGTCGCGGCGGGACTCGTGGTGGGCGGCGGCATCGGCACGTTCTGGGCGCGCCGCGTTCAGATGACCCAGATGCCCGAGACGGTAGCGCTGTTCAACGGCGCGGGCGGCGGGGCCTCGCTGCTGGTGGGCTGGGCGGAGTACCTGGGTCGGCCCGGTCAGGACCCAGTCACGTCAATCGCGACCGTGTTGGCCGTTCTCGTCGGTGGCGTGACGTTGACCGGCTCCATCCTGGCCTGGGCCAAGCTGTCCGAGCGGGTCAGTGGGCGCCCGATACAGTTCCGCAACCAGCAGGTCGTCAACGGGGCGCTGCTCCTCGCCGCGGTCGTGGTGGGTGTCTTGTTCGTGGTCAACCCACAGGGGGGCTACGAGTTCCTGATCATCGCGATAGTGCTCTCGCTGGTCCTCGGTGTGCTCGCTGTCCTGCCGATAGGCGGGGCTGACATGCCCATCGTCATCTCGCTCCTCAACAGCTACTCCGGCATCGCCGCGAGCGCGGCGGGCTTCGTCATCGACAACACGGTGCTGATAGTCGCAGGCTCCCTGGTAGGCGCCTCGGGTCTCATCCTCACGCAGATCATGTGCAAGGCCATGAACCGCTCGCTGGCCAACGTGCTCTTCAGCGGTTTCGGCGCCGTGGTGCAGTCCGGCGACCAGCAGATCGAGGGCGAGGTCAAGCCGATGACGCCGGAGGACGCCTATTTCGTTCTCGAGGCGGCCGGCAACGTGGTGTTCGTGCCGGGGTACGGCATGGCGGTGGCGCAGGCGCAGCACGCGGTCAAGGAGCTGGCCGATCTCCTGCAGGCCAACGGCGCCGAGGTCAGATACGCCATCCATCCCGTCGCCGGCCGCATGCCGGGGCACATGAACGTGCTCCTGGCCGAGGCCAACGTTCCCTACGAGCAGCTCGTGGAGCCCGGGGACGTGAACCCGACGATGGAGAACGTCGACGTAGCGATCGTGATCGGGGCGAACGACGTGGTGAACCCCGCCGCCAAGGAGGACAAGGGTAGCCCTCTCTACGGCATGCCGATCATCGAGGTGGACCGCGCTCGCACGACGTTCGTCCTCAAGCGCTCGATGAACCCGGGCTTCTCCGGTGTCGACAACCCCCTGTTCTACAAGCCGAACACGCGCATGGTGTTCGGGGACGCCAAGTCCGTGCTGAGCCAGTTGGTGTCGGAGTTCAAGTCGGACTAGGCGTGTATCACAAAAGTTGACATGACCGCACTCAAGTCCATATCCTGCGGGTATGGACCAAGGGCGCTTCACTGAGGCCGCGCTCGAGATGGTCGCCAGCGCTCAGCAGGTGGCCCGGGCGAGGCAACATCAACAGGTAACCCCCATCCACCTGCTCACCGCGCTGCTGGCTGACGCTGACGGCGTGCCGTCCCGCGTGGTCGCAGCGGCGGGCGGTTCGGCCGACGGCGCCAGGCAGGCGCTCAACCAGGAGCTGGAGAGGTTGCCCCAGGTGTCGGGCGCGGGGGGCGACCTATATCTCGCGCCGGAGACGGCGCGCGCCCTACAGGACGCGAACCAGCTGGCGGAGTCTTGGGGGGACTCGTTCGTGGCTCAGGACGTGCTGCTGGTCGCGGCGCGCCGCGCAGCGGCCGGCTTCGGGGCGCTGCCGGAGGCCGGGGCACTCGAGGACGCCGCCAAGCAGATCAGGGGAGGTAGGTCGGTGGACACCAAGACGGCCGAAAGCACCTTCGACGCTCTCGAGCGCTACGGCATCGACCTCACGCAGCGCGCCCGCGAGGGCAAGCTCGACCCGGTCATCGGCCGGGACGAGGAGATCAGGCGCACGATCCAGATACTCCTGCGGCGCACGAAGAACAACCCGGTCCTCATCGGTGATCCCGGCGTCGGCAAGACCGCGATCGCGGAGGGGCTGGCTCAGCGCATCGTCAACAAGGACGTGCCCGAAGGGCTGCAGGGTAAGCGCATCGTGCAGCTCGACATGGGGAGCCTGCTGGCCGGCGCGAAGTACCGTGGCGAGTTCGAGGAGCGACTGAAGGCTGTCGTTCAGGAGACGACCAAGTCCGAGGGCGAGATCATCCTGTTCATCGACGAGCTGCACACGATCGTGGGCGCAGGCAAGGCCGAGGGTGCCGTGGACGCGGGCAACATGCTCAAGCCCGCGCTGGCCCGCGGCGAGCTGAGGATGATCGGCGCCACGACGTTGAGCGAGTACCGCGAGATCGAGAAGGACGCCGCG
>DASVCK010000213.1:0-2429 GCA_036381675.1 Trueperaceae bacterium
GTGGTGCGCACGTACCAGCCGCGTCCGTGCATGCGTCCGATCAGCCCCAACCGCTCGGTGAGCACGTAGCCCTTCTCGGGGTCGTAGTACTCGTCGGCCACGTGCAGGGCCTTGACGTCCCCCACCACTAAGCGCCGCTCCTCGCCGAGCTGGAGCACCTCCCGCGTGGCGCACTCGAGGCTCACCGGCGACTCCAGCACCCGCGGCACGATGACCTTCGTCGACGGCGCGGCGGTGAGGCCCGCGCGCTCCAGCTCGTCCACGTCCGGCGGGAAGTCGACCGCGCACACGTTCATGGCCTCGGCGATCGCCTCGTTGACGAGGTTCACGACGAACTCGCCGCGCTCCGTGATGTTCCTCAGCGTGTCCTTGGGGACGCCGGGCCCGCGACGCTCGATCCCCAGCACCAGGACGGGCGGGTCGTGCCCCATGACGTTGAAGAAGCTGAAGGGCGCCGCGTTCGCCGTCCCGCGGGCGTCGAGACTCGTGACCAGCGCGATCGGTCGCGGCACGACCGTGTTCACGAGCAGCCGGTAGCTCTCCCGGTAGCTGAGCTCCTCCAGGTCGAAGACCATGAACGACCGTACCTGACGCGTCTGGCTCGCTGCACCTCAGACGCCGCCGCGCGCGACTGACGCGGCCTCTACCCCGAGCATGACCTGCCAGCCCGGCAGGTAGTTCGCCCCCACGCCGGGCGTGGCAACTACGAACGCGTTCTCGAACGACCACTCGACGTCCGCGCACGAGTGACGGTTCCCCGAGTGGAACTCGACCCCCTCACGCAGGGTGAAGGTGCGCACCAGCCCGTCAGGCGACACGTCGTAGGCGGTCGCCAGCCGCGGCACCAGCTCCGTGGACCCGGAACCGTAGCCGTACAGCGTCCCGTAGACGTTCTCGACGACCCGGACCGAAGACGTGTCGAAGGCCCTCACCGGGTCGAGCGTCGTGGGCTTGAGAGGTTCAGGTGTCGCCAGGTCGTGGGTTTGGGCGCTGGTGGCCCCTGGGTCCCGGGTCCAGGGCCGCACGCGGCCAAGTCGAGCAGGCCCAAGGCAGAGACACACGTCATCAGGGCTCGGGTCAGGTCCGCGTCGCTACCTCCCAAGTGGGGAGCGTAGGGAGGTGGTCCCTCCAAGGCCCGTCCACGTGGCTCGGTGAGCGGAGCACCGAAGCCCGTCTCATACCTGAGGCGCCATGTGCTAGTCATTGGCCTGAGTGCCGCCGCCGGTAGGATGGCGCTTGTTTCCGGGGAGCGATCGCGCTTGAAGAGACCACGCCTGGTGGACGTCGCGCGACTGGCCGGGGTGACGCCGGCCGTCGTGTCGACGGTCCTGCACAACAAGACGGACTCGTCGGTGCGGGTCAGCGCCGCCACTGCCGAGCGCGTGAGGGAGGCCGTCAAGCAGCTCGGCTACACGCCGAACCGTCTGGCGCGCAGTCTCGTGGTCGGGCGCAAGCACGTCCTTGGCGTCTTCTCGTTCGAACCGCTCTTCGCACCCGACACCATCGACCACTACTCCCCGTTCCTGCGTGGCATCGAGGAGGAGTGCGAGAAGCGCGGGCAGGACGTGCTTCTCGTCACGCACACCAGCAGGAAGCCTGAGAAGCGCAGCATCTTCGTGGACGGGGTGAACAGGATGGACTTCGCCGACGGCGCGATCCTGTTCGGCATGGAAGCGGACAAACGGGAGATCATCAAGCTCGTGGGCGAGGGCTACCCGTTCGTGTTCATCGGGCGCAGGGAGATCGACGGCGAGCCGATGCCCGCCGTCGTGACCGGCTACGTCGACGCCACGAAGCGCATAACGAACAGGATGCTGAGGGCGGGCCACACCCGCATCGCCTACTTGGGTCTCCCGCTCACCAGGGAGTACGTCGCCGACCGTGAGGCCGGTTACCGGTCAGCACTGGCGGCAGAAGGGCTAGAAGACCACGCGCGCGTCTGGCGAGGTCCGCCCGACGACGTGGACGCAGGGCTCGTAGGGTCGCTGTTCGAGGCAGGCACGACCGCGTTCGTGGCCGAGACGCCCGCTTACGTCGAGAGGTTGATCGCGGAGTCGGCCAAGCTCGGACGTGAGCCTCGGCGCGACTTCTCGTTCGCCGTGCTCAGCGACGTCTACTACCGCGAGAAGGCCGACCCTACCTGGACCACGCTCTTCCTGCCCCGCGTGACGCTCGGCCGCATGGCCGTGCGGGCGCTGCTCGAGCGCCTCGACGACCCCGACAGCGCCTTGAGCGCCGAGCAGGTGACCGTGCCGTGCGAGGTCAGGTTCACCGACTCGATCTCGCCAGCACCGCCGGCGCGCGCTGCGGCGGGCCCGTCGCACGCCCGTTAGCCACGTCCCTCGGTGGGCGCTGGGGGCGCCGCCTCTACCGTTAGAGCCATCCCCGGCTTGACACCGTCTCCACGCGTGCCGACAATGATAAAACGC
>DASVCK010000214.1:0-2305 GCA_036381675.1 Trueperaceae bacterium
GAACGTGAGCGGCTTGCCGGGCTCCATCGCCTCCATCCACAGGGCGACCTTGCAGAGCTCGGCGGCCATCTCGTTCACGTCCACGCCGTAGATGCAGCGGCCGATGACGTCACGGAGCGCCGTGCGTACCGCCTCGGGAGCAGGCTCGTCGTCGCCCGTGCGTACCGCCGCCAGCCGCTTGGCGAGGCGCTGCGCGGCCGCTATCAGGAAGTGCCCGCTGCCGGCGGCAGGATCCACCACCTTCAGGTCGAGGAGCGCGCGTTCTGCGTCCTCCATGGTCGTCTTGCCGCGCAGCGCATCTTCGATGACCGGGTCAAGCGCCGAATCGAGTAACAGGCTAATCAGGCTCGTCGGCGTGTAGTACGAGCCGGTGGTCTTACGTTCGTTGCCGGCGGCAGAAACTAGCTCGAAATCGTTTGCGGTCGCATCGACTTCGGGATGAAGCTCCAGGAGGCTCTCGTAGACGCTGCCGAGCTCCTCGGAGCCGAGGTTCCTGTAGTCGACGGGCCGGCGGGCACCTTGTACGTCGGTGTACGCGAGCGCGCGTACCGCTTGCAGCAGGTAGGCGTTGGGCAGCGTCGACTGCATCAGGTCGACGAGAGAGCACTCCGAGAAGAGGAATCCGCCAAGCTCAGGCAGGCCAAGCCGCGGCTCACCGTCCTCGCTGAGCGCGCGCATGACGACCTTCAACGCCTCATAGAGGTCCCCGTGCCGACCACCCTTCGACTGCCCAGCGAGCTCGCGCAGTCTCTGCGTCGAGTAGTGGCGGTAGCGGGCACGAGCCACGTGGTCGGCGTCCTTCGGGTGAAGCAGGTCCCGGTCCTCGGCCACGAACAGGAACAGCAACCGGTAGACGAGCCTGAGTAGCTGGCGGTAATAATCCTGGGGCGATAGGTCGCCCTCGCGAAGACGGCGCTTCAGCTCGCCGTTGTCACCGCGGAGGAAGCCCTTACCGAGCGCCTCGATCGCCGTTTGTACTCCGTCGCGCAGGCGGTCCAACGCGCGGGCGCCGGTCTCGGCAGCCTCGCGGGCCCACTGCTCCAGTACGCATTCCTCGGGGTTCTGGGCCTCCAGACGGCTCTGGTGGAGGAGCAGGAACAGCAGCACGAAGTCCGCGTACTGCTCGCCCTCGAACATGCCCTCAAGGTCGAACTCCAGGTACGCGCTGCGAGTGAGGCTCCGGCTGTCCCGCAGGACGCGCAGACGCAGACCGTTGCTCACGATGCCCCAGAGGTGGTCATCGCTGCGGTTGAGGAGCTCTTGCACCAGGGAGTGGGGGCTGGCGGTCGCAGCGCCTGCGACACCGGCGGTGCGCTTGTCGAGGTCCACGTTGCAGCCCACGAGATGGATGGGAACCTGCAGGTAGCCGTGCGAGACGGCGAAGCTCTTGCCGCCGGCTTCGACGGCGGTGCGGGTCTGCAGCCGGCCGTAGTTCAGTTCCTGGAAGAGGGGTAGGAGCCAGCGTTCGCGCGTGACCGTGGTACCCAGGTCGCCTTCGGGCAGCTTGGCTCGGGCGTCCCTGAACGTCGCCCAGGCGCCGAGCAGCGCGTTCCAGGCGCGGCTGGCGGCCTCGTTCAGGCGCATGCCGCCTGGCAAGTGGTAGGCCTCAGGGGTCAGCGCCGGGAGCGTGCGGTCGCCGGCCTGAACGCGCCGCAACAGGTCGGCTGGCAGCAACGCGCCCTCGGTGCGGACGGTGGTGGTGAAGTCGTTGGCCCTCATGCTCACACCACCCCCGGTACCGGAGGCAGGTACATGTACACGCCAAGTACGTCGACCGGCAGCAGCGGCTCCACTCGGTACGTGAGGCCCTTGGCCCGCGCCGCGGTCCGGACGCGCCGATGAGCGTCCAAGAGCCTCTCGGCCCGCTCTCCAGCGAGGCTGGTGAGCCGGTCGCGTGCGCCGGAGAGCTCGTTCAGCGCTGCTTCTACGAACTGGCGCGCCTGCACCGGAGCGATGTTGCCTGCCGGCTCGGCGTGTAGTAATCGCTCAGCGTCCACCTGCTCAAGCCAGCGCCGGTCCGCGCCCGAGCCCGTGAAGGCCAGCGGCAGGGTCTCCTCGGCGAGCGTCTGCCACCGCTCGTCCCCCCGGCTGGTGATCACGTGGAACCGCAGGCGGGCCAGTACGAGCGTGGTGCGCACGCGGACGGCGTGGGTCCGCATGGCTCCCGCGCGCGTGGCCTGGCCGTCGGCGAGCGGGTCGAGAGCCGTGTCCAGGACGTAGCTCGCCAGCGCTTCGGTGAACGGGTGCGTGCGGCTCAGGTACACCTCGCCGTCACGCACGGGCAGCTCGAACCGCGCCTTCACGG
>DASVCK010000215.1:0-12604 GCA_036381675.1 Trueperaceae bacterium
CCGATGGCACGGCGGCGCCTGAAGAGCTCGCCCAGCAGCTCGATGCGCCGCACGACGAGGGCGCCAGCGGCCCGCGCCGCGCTCAGCTCGGCGTGGTCTACCGGCACCGCCATGCTGTGGACGACGACCTCGACGTCGCCGGCGTGGGCGGCGTCGTGGTGGTCGTGCAACCGCACGCCCGCGGCGCCCAAGTCGGCGCGGGCGGCGGCGCTCATGGCCGGATCGCAGCCGCTGACCTCGAACCCGTCGTGGCGGCACCACAGCGCCAGAGCCTGCATGCTGATGCCGCCCACGCCCACGAAGTGCAGGCGCGCGTTCTCCGGCCGCATCTGGGCGAGGGTGGCGGGGGCGGCGAGCGCCTTCGTCTGTTGAGTGGTCACGGCTGCTCCAAGACGGCGCACAAGATACGACGCGCCGCTCCCTCCGGCGTGCGGGCGGCCGCGGCGCGCGCCGCGGCGTCGCGCGCGCTCGGCTCGAGCAGCGAGCGCCACGCGCCTGCGAGCCTCTCGGCGATGTCCTTCTCCTCGACCAAGACGCCGGCCCCGGCCGTCTGCACGGCCAGCGCGTTGTGCAGCTGGTGGTCCTCCGCGCTGCTCGGCAGCGGCACCATCACCGTGGGGACGCCGTGGAACGCGGCCTCCGAGAGCGTGCCGACGCCCGCGCGGGTGATCGCCAGGTCGGCGGCAGACCAGGCCAGCGCGGCGTCGAGGAAGTCGTGTACGTGGTAGTTGGGGCCGGTCGCGTCCACCTCCGCGGACCGGCCGCGCCCGGCAGAGTGCAGCACGTGGTGGTGGCCCTCGTGCGCGCCGAGCCGGGCGAAGGCGCTGGGCGCTTCGCGGTTGAGCGTGGCCGAGCCCTGAGATCCGCCCATCACCAAGGTCACGACGGCGTCCTGCGGCAGGCCCAGCTTCTCGCGAGCGGCACCTCGGTCCACCCGCACCTCCCTGACCGGGAAGGGCAGCACGAGCGACCGCTTGACACCCTTCAGGTGCCGCAGGGCCTCCTCCTGCGCCGACACCACGAGTCCAGCGCGCCGCGACAGCCAGCGGTTGACCTGGCTGGGATAAGCGTTGCCCTCGTGCAGCGCCAGCGGCACGCCGAGGAGCGCGGCCGCCGCGGCGCCGGGGAACGATGCGAAGCCGCCGAACCCGACGACGACGCCTGGCTTCAGCCGCCTGAGCGCCATCACAGCGTCCAGGACGCCCAGTGCGGCTCTGGCCGCCTGCGCCGGGCTGGGACGGCCCCTATGCCACTTGCCGGCCCGCACGCCCACGAAGGGAACGCCGGCCTCGCGCATGAAGCCCTCCTCCATACCGCCCTTCGCGCCCAGCACGACGACCGACCGGCCGTCCTTGAGCGCCTCCTGCGCCACGGCCAGGGCGGGGAAGGCGTGACCGCCCGAACCGCCGGTGGCCAACAGCAGGTCCACACCGGCGGCGCGGGCGCGTGTCTCGCCTGCCGCCTGAGCCATCACCGCGCCACCTCGATCAACGTGGGTCTCCGGCTGGGAGCCTCCTCCTGTGCCGCCTGTCTGTGCGCGATGTGGATGAAGCCGAACGCGATGCCGACGGAAAGCAGGCTGTTGAACCCGTAGCTGACGCCGGGGAGGGGCATCCCTGTGACCGGGAAGAGCCCCGAGGCGACGAGCAGGTTGATCGCGGCCTGACCGCATATGTAGGCGGCGGCGCCGCCGGCCAGCAACGCGGCCGGTCCGGTCACGGCGCGTCCGATGGCGATAGCACGCGCGCCCAGCAGCAGGTACAGGGTGATCAACGAGGCGACGCCCACGAGCCCCAGCGACTGGGCGATGGACACCGCCACGAAGTCGGTCTCGGCCTCGGGCACGGCCACGAGGCGTCCCGGTCCGATTCCGGTCAGCCCGCCCAGGACCATCGCCTTCCTGGCCTCGACCGCCTGGAACGACGCGTCCTCGGCCAGCTGTTGGTCGCCCCAGAGGTCGGCGTACCCGATGAGCCTGTCCTTCATGTAGCTGAACTCGCTCAGGTAGGAACCGCCCACGAGCAGGCCGATGACGGCGGCTGCGGCCGAGATGGAGACGAGCCGAGCCGCCGAGATGCCGGCTATGACCATCAGGCCGAAGGCGAGCACGAAGATGAACAGGCCGGTGGAGAGGTTCGGCTGGGCCACGATCGCTGCCACGGCCAGACCGATAACCAGCATGGGTCGCCAGATGTGCCAGTCGCCCAGGTGGTTGTGGAAGAACGCCGTCAGGTACGCGATGACTGCGATCTTCATGAACTCCGAAGGCTGCAGCGTGAAGCCGCCCAGGTAGAGCCAGCGCTTGCTCTCAGAGCCCTCGGGAGAGACACCGACGAACAGCACCGCGACGAGCAGGCCCAACACCCCGACGAACAGCCAGGGGCTGAGCTTCGTCACGACCTTGGGGGAGACGCGGGAGACGACCACGGTCAGCAGGAGCGCGAGCAGCACGCGCGTGCCGTGCTCGAACGCGGCCGAGGGCTCGCGGCCGACCACGCCCACCACGCCCAGTGCCCCGAGCGCCAGCTGCACGAAGAGCAGGCTGCGGTCCATCAGGCTCTCACCCCGAGGCTCCTCGTCGTTGCCAGCGTCCCGGCCACCTCGCGGAACACGCGCGCCCTGTCCTTGTAGTCAGCGAACTGGTCGAACGAGGCAGCGAGCGGCGAGAGGAGCACCGTGCCGGTGCCCCCATGCTCGGCTTCGAGGAACGCGACGGCCTGTTCCACGGCGCAGGTCAGCGCCTCGCGACCGTCCGCCTGACGGCACTCGATCACGCGCGTGGAACCGGCGAAGGCCGCGGCGAACTGCGGGCCAGCGGCCCCGTAGGCGACCAGCAGGTTTACGTGGTCAGCCACGACGTCCCTCAGGCCGGCGACGTCGGCACCCTTGGCCTGCCCGCCCGCCAGCCACACGCAGGGGCCCGTCGTGGAGGCGAGGGCTGCGGCCACGGCCAGCGGCCTGGTGGCGATCGAGTCGTCGACGAAGAGGATGCCGCCGTGCCGGACCACGACCTCGTAGCGTGACCGCAGGCCCGCGAACGACGTGATGCCCTCCGCGATCTGCCGGGAAGGGAGACCTAGCGCGTGCGCGGCCCCGGCCACCGCGAGCGCGTTGGACCGCTGGTGCGCGCCCCTTATGGCGAGAGCGCCGGCGTCAACGACCTCGCCGCCCACGAGGCGAATCGTCTCGGTCGCGCCGTCGTAGTAGAGCTCGCAGCTCGCGTCGCGCGTCGAGTAGGGGAGCGGCCTGGCCCGGCAGTCCCGCGCCCAGGACCGCAGGATGGCGTCGTCGCTGTTGTAGACGAAGGTGTCTTCGGGCCGCAGGTTCGCCAGCAGCCTCCGCTTGGCAGCGTGGTAGGCAGCGACGCTGCCGTGCCTGTCTATGTGATCCTCACCGAGGTTCAAGAGCACCGCGACATCGGGCCTGAACTCGTGACACCGCTCGAGCTGGAAGGACGAGAGCTCCACCACGTGGGTAGCGCCCTCGCGGGCGACCGCCGCCAGGGCAGGGTCGTTGTTGCCACCGGCGATCGCGTCCACCCCGGAGCGGCTCAGGAGGTCCTGCAGCCACAGCGTCGTGGAGCCCTTGCCGGCGGTGCCCGTGATGCCGACGTAGCGGCCGCTCACCCGGCTCCAGGTCCACTCGACCTCGCCCGTCACGTGGACGCCGCGCGCCCGCAGGAGCTCCAGGTCAGGGTGGTCCACCCTCACGCCGGGGGCGGCGACGCAGGTCATGAACCTGGCGGTATCGAGCTCGCCCACTGCTTTGACCCTGATGCCCCCGGCCGCGATGGCCTCGTCGATGTCTTGCCCCTCGGCGCGAGCGTCATAGAAGGCCACCGCCAGGCCCTCGGACCTGGCACGCCTCACGACGGCGCTTCCGCTGCGGCCCAACCCATAGACGAACAGGTCTGTCTGGGTCACCACGGCGCCCTCCCCGCCAGCGCCAACGCCGCGGCCACGCCAACGGCCGTGACGATCCAGAAGCGCATCGTCACCTGCAGCTCGCTCAGGCCTGCGAGCTCGAAGTGATGGTGGATGGGCGTCATGCGGAAGAGCCGCTTGCCACCCGTGGCCTTGAAGTACGCGACCTGCAGGATGACGGTGACGACCTCGAGGACGGGGATAAGTGCGACCAGAGGCAGGAGCAGCACCGTGCCGTCGAGGATGGCCAGTCCGGCGATCGCAGCGCCCAGCGCCTCTGACCCCACGCCGCCCATGAAGACGCGGGCGGGATGGCCGTTGTACCAGAGGAACGCCAGCAGCGCCCCGAGCAGCGCCGCAGCGAACGGCGAGCCCAGGAAGAAGAGCAGGACGATGGCGGTCACGCCGGCGGCGAGCCCGTCGAGCCCGTCGGTGAAGTTGAAGCCGTTGATGCTGCCGGCGATCGCGAAGGCGTACAGCAAGACGTCGAGCCAGGCGAGGTCGGTGACCCGGTAGCCGGCTGAGACCGCCCACCAGGCGAAGGCGAGGCCGATCACGAAGTGCCCTAGCAGGCGGTAGCGGGCCAGCAAACCCGTCGACTCGTCGACGGCGTCCTCGATCCCTTCCAGTCGCCTGCGCTTGCGGGCCAGGGAGATCAAGTCGTCGTAGAGGCCCACGGCGGCGGCAGCGAGCGTCAGGGCCACGAGGGCCAGCGTCCCCACGCTCGCGCCGCCCATGAGCAGGGCGACGGCGGAGGCTGCCAGCAGGAACGAGACGCCGCCCATCGTCGGGGTGCCGGCCTTGACCAGGTGGCTCTGGGGTCCGGAGCCGCGCACGGGCTTGCCCCAGCCGTAGACGGTCGCTAGCTTGACGAAGGCGCCGGTGAGGACCATGCCGAGGGCCGCCGCGATCACGACGATCATCGCGTCTCACCCGCCACCTTCGAGCCGCCGTCAGCGGAGCCTGCTGACCGCGCCTCGAGGGCTCTCTCCAGGGCGGCTACCAGGTTCTCGAGCTCAAGGGAGCGCGAGCCCTTCACCAGTACGGTCCCCGTACGAGGGACGAGGTGGGTGAGCTCGGCGGCCTCCCGCCAGGAACGCACGTGCCGTGCGGCCGGGTTCGCCTCGACGATCGCTGCCGCCTCCTCGCCGATGGCTACGACGAGGTCGAGGTCGAGGGTCGCCTCGCCCAGCTCGAGGTGGCGTTGACGGCTCACGCCGCCCAGCTCCCGCATGTCTCCGAGGAAGGCCACGTGCGGCCCGGGTCGTTCGCGGAGCACCTCCAGCGCCAGGGCCGCCGAGAGCGGGTTGGAGTTGTAGCTGTCGTCTATGAGCGTGACGGGACCCAGGCGCGAGAGCCTGAGGCGTCCCTTCTCGAGGGGCGCGTTCAGCATGCGTTCGAACGCCCCGCGCGGGTCCGTGCCCAGCAGCCACGCCGTCGCCAGGACCAGCAGCGCGTTCTCGGCCATCGCGCGGCCGGGCCAGGGCAGCTCGAAGCTGCTTCCCAGGGTCCGTAAGGTGTGGCCGTCCAGCCGACCGGCCACCTCGCCGGCGGGTACTGCTGGAAGGCCCACGAGCGGCTCGTCGCCGATGAGGTGGGCCACGTGTGTTCTGGCGAGCACCTCGGCGGGTAAGCGCGCGGCGGCGCCGGCCGCGGCGACCCTGACGCCGGCGGCCCTCGACAGCAGCAGCGATTTCTCGCGGGCTACGGCGGCGACGTCGCCCAGCTTGCTCAGGTGCGATTCGCCGATGGTCGTGATCACGCCGTGGTCAGGTCTCGTGAACCCAGTCAGCTGCTCCATCTCGCCGGGGTGGTCGACGCCCAGCTCGATCACCAGAGGAGCACCCGGCGTGCCGTTCCCGGCGACGTCGCCCGGCGGCGCGGCAAGGCCGGCGTCGGTGCGCGCCGCCGACACGAACGCGGCCAGCAGGGGAGGGACCGTGTTGAGGTTCCCGGGGGTCGACCGGCCGTTCAGGGCCGCGGTGAGCAGCGTCTTCACCGTCGTCTTGCCGGCCGAGCCGGTCACGCCGATGACGGGAGCGCTCACGTGCTCGCGCGCCGCCAGCGCCAGGCGACGCATCGCCTCCCAGGTGTCCCGAACGTGCACGGCGCGTGAGTGTGGCCGGTCGGAGACGATGAAGGCGGCACCCTTCGACAGCACCTCGTCGGCGAGGTCGAGGCCGTGCTTGGTCGAGCCCTGCCAGGCGAAGTAGACGTCACCTGGACGCACCTTGAGCGAGTCGTAGGCGACGCCTGTGCCGGGTCTCAGCGGCGTGTCCGGCAGGTTGCCGCCCAGCAGGCGGGCGATGGCGTGGGGGTCCAACAGGTCGTGCGCCCTTGGCGCCGTGGCCATGCCGGTTCCCGCCTGTGTCCCCACGCGTCCCATCCTATCCACACGTTACACAACGTGTGCAATATGTGCATCGGCAGCGCGCTGCCCCCTCGGACCTCTCCGGTGCGGTCGCCTCAGCGTGCGGACGCCAGCGCCTCGGAGCGGGGCACCTCGCCCCACGCGGCCACGATGTCCGTGGCCAGCTCACCGAAGAGCGTGCCGGTCGCGACGGTGCTCGTCGCGCCCTCGGCTGGCTTGTGCAGCATCACGACCGCTATCACGCGGGGGTCCTCGGCGGGGAGCATGCCGGCGACGCTGAGGTTGTAGTCGCCGGGGACGTAGCGCCCGAGCTCGTTGTCATAGACGTCTGCGGTGCCGGTCTTGGCCGCCACGCTGACACCCGGCACTCGCGCGACGCGCAGGCCGCTCGACTCGGTGACGTGGTTGAGCATCCAACGCATCGTGTGCGCGACCTCGGGGCTCAGCACGCGGTGGGGCTCGGCGGCCGCCTGACCTTCGACCAGGCGTGGCGGCACGTACAGGCCGTCGTTGGCGAAGATCGAGTAGGCCGCGGCCAACTGGAGCGCCGTCGTCGAGTGGTTCTGACCGATCGTGTTGGAGGCGTGGTCCTGTGGCACCCAGCGCCACCACGGGTTCAGGTGGCCGCTCTCGGTGTAGGTGCCGGGCACGGGCACGTCCTGGCCGATGCCGAAGCGCATCAGCCACTCGTGCAGCTGCGCGTCCTCGAAGCGCTGGCTCAGGTTGATCATGCCCGAGTTGCTGGAGTACGCCAGCACGTCGGGGACGCTCAGGTGGTCCTCGTGCCAGGTCACGTCGCGGAAGGTCTGGTTCCCGACCCTGATCGTGGGCGGCGTCTCGACCATCTCGTCAGGCCTGAGCAGACCGCTCTCGAGCAGGCCGGCGATCACGATCGGCTTGATGACGGAACCCGGCTCGTAGTTCTCGATGAAGGCCTGGTTCGTCATCTGGCGGCGGCCAGCCTCCTCCCAGGCGTTCGGGTCGTAAGGCGGGTAGCTGGCCGCCGCGAGGATCCTGCCGGTGCCGGCTTCAATGACGACGGCAGCGCCAGACTCGGCGCCGTACTGAACGGCGGCCTCACGCAGGTGGCGGTCCGCCGCCGCCTGGATCGTGGAGTCGATCGTCAGGACCACGTCCTGTCCCGCCGTGAGAACCGGGTCGAGCGAGTACTCGAGCCCTTCGAGCCCGTAGCGGCCGTCGGGCTGGATCGCGCCGGTGAAACCCACGAGGGCCGCGCCGGCCTCCCGGAGCGGGTAGCTGCGGGCCGAGGCGGGGCCCGTCGCCAACGGTTGCCCATCGGAGGAGACGATCGCGCCTCGCGGCACCGGCTCCTGCGGCGGAGCCGGGAACGTGGCCGGGCCCAACTGGTGGCTGGCGAAGCCCGCGAACGCGGCCATAAGCGGCAGCGCCACGGCGGCGCGTAGCAGCCAGAGGCGACGGAGGGCCAGCTCGGCGGGCGAGCGCCGGTTGGCTACGGCGACCGGCCGTCTCGGAGTCGGAGCCGCGTGCGCCCTCGGGAAGGCGGTGTGGGTGCTCAGCGCCATACGGTCCTCAGTTCCAGCTCGGGCTCCGGCACTGCGAAGGTGGGAGCGGGCTCGGGGGCTGCGACGGCCACGACGTGACCTTGGGGGAGGGGGACCATGCCGGCGCTCTCCGCCCACTCGGCCACGGCCAGTGGTCCTTCGACGGCGGCGGCTCGCAGCTCGGCGCGGGCCACGCTGGCCAGGAGGTTCGTCTTGTCGGCGATCAGCCCTACCTGCCGCGCTCTGAGCGCCTGGTTGGCCACGCCGACGTAGGCGGCGGCCAGCAGGAGCACGAGGTAGAGGGGGAGTGCGAGCCTGAAGAGGCCGCCCATGGAGCGCTCCGTCGGTGCGTCGCCACCACGTGCCTCGGCGGGTCTGAAGGCCAGGTCGGTCACGCCGCCGTCCTCTCGCCGGCCCGTAGCTTCGCGGCACGCGCCCTCGGGTTGGCCTCGATCTCTGCGGGCGTGGCCGACAGCGGCTTCTTCGTTACGGCGGTGAACCGTGGGCTGTCGAGCAGGAAGCGCTTGACGATGCGGTCCTCGAGCGAGTGGTACGAGAGGACGACGAGCCTGCCGCCGGGCACCAGGAGGCGAGAGGCTCCTTCGAGCCCCTCGCGTAAGGCACCCAGCTCGTCGTTGACGTGGATCCTCAGCGCCTGGAACGTGCGCCGGGCGGGGTGCTCGCGGCGGGGGCCGGGCGGGTAGGCGCCGGCGACGATCTCTGCGAGCTGCCTCGTGCTCTGGATGGGCGAGCCTTCTCGGGCCTCCACGATGCGCCTGGCGACGCGGCGACTGTGCCGCTCCTCGCCGTAGCGGAAGATGATCGCCGCCAGGTCCTCCATCGAGTACTCGTTGACGACGTCAGCCGCGCTCGCGCCCGTGCCGTGCATGCGCATGTCGAGCGGCCCGTCCAGTCTGAACGCGAAGCCGCGGTCCTCCTCGTCCAGCTGCATGGAGGAGACGCCGAGGTCCATGAGCACGCCGCTGGCCGCGGTCACGCCCTGCTCGAAGGCCAGGCGCTCCAGGTCGCGGAAGTTACCCGCAGCGAAGCGCAGCGCCCCGGCTTGCGCGGCCTGGCGCCACTCCGGGGCCGATTCCAGGTCGGCCAGGACGTTCGGGTCCTGGTCGATGCCGAGCACGTTGGCCCCCAGGGCCAGTAGCCGCCTGGCGTGGCCGCCGGCGCCGAAGGTGCAGTCGACGTACCACTCGCCCGGCTTCACGTCGAGGTGGTCGAGGGCCTCCTCCGACATGACGGGTACGTGGGGCATCACCAGGGTCACCCGATGAGCTCTCTCAGCAGCTCGGGTGCCGGCGGCGCCTCTTGGACGGCTTCGAGGTTCGCGAGCCAGCGGTCTTCGTTCCATATCTCCAGGCGGTTGGGTGCGCCGACGAACATGACGTTTCCCTCCAGGGCGGCGAACTTCCTGAGGGGAGCGGGCAGGCCGATGCGCCCCGCCGAGTCGAGCTTGGTCTTGGCCGCTCCCGAGTAGAAGAAGCGGACGAAGTTGCGAGCGCTGGGGTCCGTGAGCGGCAGGTCCGTCAGGTGGGCCTCGATCTGCTGCCACGGGCCGAGCGGGAAGACGAAGAGGCAGCCGTCCATGCCGCGCGTCACGACCATGCCGCCGTCCACGAAGTCGCGGAAGGCGGGGGGAACGATGACCCGTCCCTTGTCGTCGACGCTGTACTGGAACTCGCCGAACGGCATCTCGCTCCTAGAGGCGTTAGAGGCGGCGTCGAGCGGGCGACGGCGCGAATGGGATTGGTCCTCACGGACTGCCCGGACTCTACCACAATCTCCCACCATCTCCCACGGCTGCGTCCAGTGAGCGTCCCAGATGTGGCATGTCTCCCACCGGCCGTGGGGGTCGTCCTGCGCGCCCGTCCGGCGGGGCCGTCCGTGGGGCATCGCGTGTCCCTCGTCTCTGTGGGGGTCGCTGACCTGGTTCCTGACCCCTGATCTCTTTTCTCGGCGGAAGCCATTACCAACTACGTGCATAGTGCTGATCACGCGCGGTCCCAGGAGTGCGTCCTGGACGGCACTAAACGCGCAACCTCGCGGTTGCTCTATTACCTAGCTTGGTAATGGCTTCACTGGCGAAGAGAGGTGTCCCCCTGTGTGCCGCGCCGGCGCTATGGCCGCGCCGCGCTCCAGACCAGAAGGAGAGAGGCGGCCGTGTCGGGCCGCCTCTGCTCGCCTTGGTTCGCGGGTGGGCTTGTAAGCCGGGTTCTGTGACCCCGTCAGGGGCCTCTGGTCATCTATCTGGGACGCGCGTCGCCGCGCGCCTCGAGCGGTCACCTGGAGATGTTGGCGAGCCGGGCAGGCTCTCTCTCCCTATCGGACCTTGCACCGGGTGGGGTTTACCTAGCTGCCCCTGTTACCAAGGGCACTGGTGCGCTCTTACCGCACCCTTTCACCCTTGCGCCCCGCCCTCGCGGGCATCTGGGACGCGGTCTGCTCTCTGTTGCACTTGCCGTCGCCTTACGCGCCCAGCCGTTAGCTGGCACCCTTGCCCTTCGGAGCCCGGACTTTCCTCGGCGAGCCCTAAGCCCGCCGCGACCAGACCGCCCACACCGCAAAGCGAGATTCTAGCACGCCAGCGCAGGTTTCAGACCTTCACGCACGACCCTCTCCACGTGCTTGGGCACCTGACAACGGTGGGCGGCGACCCACGAAGGAAGAGGCCGGCCCCCGCAGGGACCGGCCTCGTGTTGCGTTCGAGCTCGCGCTACTTAGAAGTGCGCTTGGCGGGGCTCGCCCCTACAACGTGCGGTAGTCCGTCACCACGATGTCGCCGTCGATGATCTGCTGCTTGACGTCGTTGACCTCGTCGACCAGGTCCTGAGGCAGGAGGGCCTGGTTGTACTCGTCCAGGGCGAAGTCGACGCCTTCCTCGGCGAGGCCCAGGTTCAGCAGGCCGCCCTCGAACTCACCGTTCACGACGTCCATGATCGCGTCGTAGGCAGCCACGTCGACGCGCTTGAGCATGCTCGTGAGGCCGTGGTTGAGCGTCGTGGGGTCGCCGTCGGTGTCGCCGGCCGGGTTCTGGTTGCTGTCCACGCCGATGTAGAAGATGGGGGTCGTGTTGGCGCCGCAGGCGGACTCGAAGTCGGCGGGCTTGGCGACCTGCTCCAGCTGACCGACGAGTGGCGAGTCGCGCAGCGGGACGCTGGGCTGGAAGCACTTGGTCTGGTTGGCGAAGTCGATGACCCCGTTACCGGAGGCGCCGGCCGCAGCGAAGATGATGTCAGCGCCCTGGGCGTTCTGCGTGGAGGCCAGCTCGCGGGCCTTCGCAGGGTCGTTCCAGGCGTCTGGCGTCACGCCGACGTAGTTGCTGATGATCGTGCAATCGGCGCAGGCCGCCTTCACGCCTTCCTGGTAGCCCAGGTCGAACGCGTGGATGAGGGGGATGTCCATGCCGCCCACGAAGCCGACCACGCCAGTGCGGGTGAGCTTGCCCGCGATGTAGCCGACGAGGAAGCTGCCCTCCTGCTCCTTGAAGAGCACGCTGCGAACGTTGGGGTTCTCGGCGACGGCGTCGATGAGCACGAACGAGGTGTCGGGGAACTCGGTCGAGACGGCCTGGATCGCGTCGGCCTGGCTGAAGCCCGGTGCGACGACGATGTCGGCGCCGTCACCGGCGATGCGACGCTGGCCCTCGGCAGCCGTGTCAGGGGAGCCTTCGAACTCGACGATCTCGACCTCGTAGCCTTCGGTCTCGAGGTCGCCGGCGGCGCGCTGCACCCCGTTGAACGTGCCCTCGTTGAACGAGCCGTCGAACTTGCCGCCGGCGTCGTACACGATGCCCAGCACGTAGTCCTGAGCGGTTGCCGCGGTCAACAGGAGCGCAGCGACCAGGATCAGCAGTTTGCGCATGTGCCTTCCTCTCGTGATGCCAAGTGAACTACTTCACCCTGTGGTGACGGGCCGACTATAACAGGGTGATCGGTGGTCGCAGATGGCCTCTGGGGGCCCGAGGTTAACCGTGCGCTAACCGCTGCCGCGGCCCCGAAACGGGCCATCCGCGAGACCAGACCAGTCCCTTAGAACAGGATGCGGGACCAGTCCAGCTCGTCGAGGCTCTGGAAGACGTCAACGTGCTCCAGCAGGATGCCGGCGGACTGGTTGCGGAACATCGCGCACTCCACATGCTTGCCGAGGCGCTTGATCGCCTCTACCAGCTCGGCGTAGTCCCCGTCGCCGGAGACGAGCAGGGCGGTGTCGTAAGCGTCCTGGTAACCGAGCGAGAGCGCCTCCACGGCGATCGCGACGTCGATGCCCTTCTCGACCAGGGTGCCGTCGTTGCGGCGGTGGAGGGTCCCCAGGCGGACGGTCACGTACGGGATGCGCCTCAGCGACTCGAAGAAGCGCGCCTGACCGTCGCGCAGCTCCTCGTCATAGTCGTCGGTGAGCATCGAGTTGTAGTAGTACGTGCGGAAGACCGGACGGTCGCGCAGGAGCTGCTGGATGAGCTCGGCGAAGTTGACCCGCGTGCTCCTGAGGTTCTCCTTCATCCCGTTGTAGAGGTTGCTGCCGTCGATGAATATGGCTACGCGCTCGCCCTGGGCGAAGTTGCGGGCGTGGGCGTAGCGCCTGGCGGCTACCTGCTCGCGCTGGTCGGGCCGCTTGGAGCGGGGAGAGCGTCCGTTCGAGTCGTTCGGCTCCATGTCAGACCGCAAGTGTAACCTTAGGCCCATGCAGTCCGGCCGCCGACTGGAGTCCTTCGAGCTCGACCACACGCGGGTGCGGGCGCCGTACGTGCGCGTCGCCGGCCGCTACGCGGGTGACCG
>DASVCK010000216.1:0-2727 GCA_036381675.1 Trueperaceae bacterium
CTGACCGGCGGCAGGACCGTGGTCCTCACCACGCACTACCTGGAGGAGGCGGACGCTCTCGCTGACCGCATCGTCCTCCTCGATCGCGGACACGTGCTGGCCGAGGGCTCGCCGGCCGAGATCAAGGCTCGCACCTCGGGCAAGGTCGTTCGCGCCGTGACAAGCCTGGGCGCAGCCAAGCTCGCCTCGCTGCCCGGCGTCACGCACGTCGAGAGCCTCGGTGTCGCCTCGCAGCTCCTCACCACCCTGGCTGAGGCCACCGTCCGGGCGCTCTTGGCCGCCGACGACACCCTCACGGGCCTCGAGGTCACAGGGGCCTCGCTCGAGGAAGCCTTCCTCGCGATCACCAAACACGATCACAGCCGCGGACAGTCCGCCAGCAACGCGGTCGGCCGCGACCCAGAAGGAGTAGCAGCATGACGTCCGTCACCGTTCCCACCACGGCCACCGCGGCCCCTCCCCGGCGCAACCTGTTGAAGCTCTTGGCGTCCGAGACCAAGTTCGAGTTCCTCAAGCTGCTCAGGCTTCCCGTTTACAGCGTCGCCACGCTGGCGTTCCCGCTGATGTTCTACCTGATCTTCGGCACCTTCTACGGGAGCGGCCAGGCGCAGGGCATCGACGTCTCCCGCTACCTGATGGCCACGTTCGGGGCGGCCGGGGTGCTGTCGGCAGCGCTCTTCTCGTTCGGGGTCGGCGTGGCCTCCGAGCGCGGGCAGGGCTGGATGCGCCTGAAGCGCGTCTCGCCCATGCCGCCCATCGCCTACTTCCTGGCGAAGATCGGCATGGCGCTGCTCTTCGGCGCGATGGTCGTCGTAGTCGTCACGGCCGCCGGCATGATCACGCAAGGTGTACGCATCGGGATCCTGGACTGGCTGTCGCTGCTGGGCGTGCTGCTCACGGGCGCCCTGCCCTTCGGTGCGCTGGGACTGGCCCTCGGCTACATGTTCGGACCCAACTCGGCACCCGTCGTCCTGAACCTGCTCTACATGCCCATGGCGTTCGCTTCCGGGCTGTGGATGCCCATCACGATCCTGCCGCCCGTGGTGCAAAGCATCGCCAAGTACCTGCCCACCTACCACTACGCGCAGCTCGCCATCAGCACCGTGGGCGCGACCCCGATCGGGGACAGCGCGAGACACGCCCTGATCCTCGTGGGCTTCACGGTCCTCTTCCTCATCGTCGCCGTGATCGGGTACAAGCGCGACGAGGGCAAGACCTACGGTTGAGGACCCCGAGTACCACGTCGTGAACCGTCCAAGTCACGCAACCGACTCGCAGCGCGCGCCGCTTATCCTTGACGGGATGAGCTGGCGCGCGTTCACCATCCCGAAGCGGTCGCTCGTCTGGCTGGTCTACCTGGCGACCCTGCTGTTCCAGCCGGCGTTCGACTCGACCGCGACGTGGGAGGACTGGGCGCTAACCGGCCTGATCGTGCTGGCATTCCTGCCGGTGTACGGCTGGACCGAGAGGTACGCCTGCGACCGGCCGTACTTCTGGCGCGGCCAGCCCGGCGGCCTGCTCGGCATCGCGATCATGCTGGCCATGGCCGTCTTCCTGGCTCCCCTCAACGCGGGCACCAGCGTGTTCTTCATCTACGCCGCGGCCACCGGGGCGATCATGCGGCCCAGGCGGATCGCTGTGGGCGTGGTCGCTGCGACCTTCCTCCTCGTGCCGGTAGCAGCGCTGCTCGCGGTCGTGCCCTTCCCGTACGTCCTCTATCCGTACGTGCCTTCGCTCATCTTCGTGCCCATCATCGGCATCGCGAACTACCACCAGCGCGAGCGGGAAGAGCATCGCGCCAGGCTCGCCATGGCCCAGGACGAGATCGAGAGGCTGGCTACGATCGCCGAGCGCGAACGCATCGCCCGCGACTTGCATGACCTGCTGGGGCACACCCTCTCGACCATCACGCTCAAGTCCGAGCTGGCAGCCAAGCTGCTCGACCGCGACAAGGAGCGGGCCGCCAAGGAGATCGCCGACGTCGAGAGGATCTCGAGGGACGCCCTCAGCCAAGTGCGGGAGGCCGTGCGCGGCTACCGGTCTAGCGGCCTGGAAGGCGAGCTCGCCAACGCCAAGCTGGCTCTCGAGGCGGCCGGCATCGCGTTCGATTACTACTTCGAGAGCCTGGACCTGCCGCCCACGGCGGAGGGCGTCCTCGCCCTGGCGCTACGCGAGGGCGTCACGAACGTCGTGCGCCACTCCGGAGCCACCAGCGCTCAGGTGAGGATCGAGTCTCGTGGGGGCCAGGCCTTTCTGGTCGTCACCGATGACGGCACGCTGCACACGTCAGATCCCCAGGACGCGGGCGGCCTCAGCGCCATGCGCTCGCGCGTCGAGGCGCTGGCTGGCAACGTCTCGCTGCGCAGGGTGGGTAAGTCCACGGTTCTCGAGGTGAGGCTGCCTCTCCATCGCACGGTCGAGGAGACGGCAGCCCTACCCGCGCACGAAGCCAGGGCGACCGTCTGAGGATGCGCCGTCTTCGAACGGGGCCCGCTTACCTCGTGGGGATGGCCCGACGGCCCGTGCCGGCCCCGGGCCCGCGGGGCTCGTGAAGGTCGTCCTGGCCGAGGACCAGGCCATGGTCAGAGGCGCGCTGGCCGCCCTCCTTGACCTGGAAGGCGACATCGAGGTCGTGGCCCAGGCCAAGGACGGGGACGAGGCTCTCGAGCTCGTGAGGGACCTTGGGCCCGACCTGTTGGTGACCGACATCGAGATGCCCGGCACCAC
>DASVCK010000217.1:0-4757 GCA_036381675.1 Trueperaceae bacterium
ACCGCGCCATAGCGCCGGACCTGCGCGGCTACGGCGAGACGGAAGACAAGCTGATAGACGCCACGCGCGGCTCTGGTGACTGGGTGGACGACCTCGTGGCACTCAAGGAAGCCATGGGCATCGGCAGGTACCACGTGGCCGGCCATTCTCTGGGTGGCTTCGTGATGTGGCGGCTGGTGGCGCAGGACGCGCCCAACATCCTGTCGGCGACGTTCGTCGCGCCCGGCTCCCCGTACGGGTTCGGCGGCACCAAGGACGTGGATGGTACCCCCACATGGCCGGACTTCGCGGGCTCCGGCGGTGGGATCGTCAACCCCGACATGGTGCGGATGATGGCCGAGGGCGAGCGCGGCGCCGAGCACCCACGGTCACCGCGCAACGTCATGAACGCTGTCTACTGGAAGCCGCCGTTCCGGGCCAAGCGCGAGGAGGACCTGCTCACCTCCATGCTCATGGAGAAGCTGGGGCCGGAACGCTACCCGGGTGACTCCGTTCCCTCGCCCAACTGGCCGGGCGTGGCTCCCGGGGTGTACGGGCCGAACAACGCTCTGTCACCCAAGTACGTTGGCGATTCGGTGGAGCGCTTCGTGGCGGCCGCCCACAAGCCGCCGGTGCTGTGGGTGCACGGCGCCGACGACCAGATCGTCTCCGACCAGTCGCTCTCGGACATCGGCTACCTGGGCAAGCTGGGGGCGGTGCCCGGTTGGCCGGGCGAGGACGTCTACCCGCCGCAGCCGATGGTCTCGCAGACGCGCGCCGTGCTGGAGCGCTACGCCGCCAACGGAGGCGAGTACCGCGAGGCTCGGTTCGAGGACACCGGCCACACGCCCTACCTCGAGCAGCCCGAGCGCTTCATGGCCGAGTTCACGCGCATGCTGGCGGAGGGTGACGAGCGCCTGGCGTGAGCTGACTTGAGGGGTGCGCCCTACGCCCCGGCGACCGGACGCAGCAGACGCATGCCGTTCGCCACGACGATGAGCACCGAGGCCTCGTGGACCAGCATGCCCAGGGACATCGTCACGCCGCCGAGGATCACGCCTACCAGCAGCAGTACGACCGTCGCCACGGCGAAGACGACGTTCTGACGCAGGTTGGCCGCCGTGCGCCTCGCCAGCCTGATGGCGTGGGGCAGCCGCGCCAGGTCGTCAGCCATGAGGGCGACGTCGGCGGTCTCCACGGCCACGGCGGAGCCCGCGGCGCCCATCGCGATGCCCACGTCCGCGGTGGCGATTGCCGGGGCGTCATTGACGCCGTCCCCGACCATGGCCACGGCCCGGCCGTCCTCGCGCAGCGCCGCGACGGCGGCCAGCTTGTCATCGGGTAGCAGGCCAGCGTTCACGTCGTCTATGCCGACCTCGCGGGCGACTGCCTTGGCGACGGGCTCGGCGTCGCCGGTGAGCATCGTCACCCGCTGGATACCCAGGTCGTGGAGGGCCGCGATGACGTCGGCCGCTCCTCGGCGCACCTGATCGGCGACCCCGATGACCCCCAGCGGCCGGCCGTCCACCAGCACCACGAGAGGCGTGCGGCCGTTCTCGGCCATCTGGGTGGCGACGCTGGTGGCTCGGGCCAGGGCCTGGTCTGATGGGCCCGCCGGGGCCTGTTCAGAAGGGTCGGAGTGTGACCGACCGGCTGACCCCACCCCAGACGCGACCTCCGCCGCGAACCGAGGACTGCCGACGACGATCTCTCGACCCTTCCACCGCGCCACGATGCCCTTGCCAGGCACCGTCTCTGCGGTCACCTCGACGCCCGTCGGCAGCACGCCTGCCTCCTCGGCGGCGTCCAGGACGGGGCGCGCTAGCGGATGGCTCGAGCCCGACTCGGCGAGCGCGGCGTAGCGCAGGACGTCGGCGGCCGAGGCGGTGTCGTCCACGGACTCCACCTGCTGAACCTTCGGTCTACCGCGCGTGATGGTGCCGGTCTTGTCCAGCGCCACGACCTTCACGCGTGCGAGGGACTCGAGGGTCTCGCCGCCCTTCACGAGCACGCCGTCGCGGGCCGCTCGGCCGATGCCGGCCACCACGGACACCGGGACCGAGATCACCAGCGCGCCGGGACAGCCGATGACGAGGAGCGTGAGCGCCAGCTCGACGTTCCCGGTGACCAGGCCGGCGCCCAGCGAGAGGGCCATGATCGCCGGGGTGTAAACCTTCGCGAAGCGGTCCATGAAGCGCTGCGTGCGCCCCTTGGCGTCCTGCGCCTCCTCCACCCTGTGGACGATGCGGGCCAGGGTCGTGTCCGCGCCGACGCCCGTGACCCGCACGCGCAGCAGGCCTGATACTGCGATGGTGCCGGCGTAGACGTTCTCGCCGCCCGTCTTCTCGGCAGGTACCGATTCCCCTGTGATCGAGGACTCGTCGACGGCGCCCGTGCCGGACAGGACCACTCCGTCCACCGGCACCTTCTCTCCGTGCATGACGACGACCGTCTCACCCACCCGCACCTGAGAGGCCGGCACCTCGACCTGCCGGCCGTCCCTCACGACGACGGCCTTGTCAGGCGCCGAGCGCACGAGGTCGGCGAGGGCGCTCCGCGTCCTGTCGAAGGTCGCGCCCTCGAGCGCCTTGCCGATGGCGAACAGCGTCGTGACGGCGGCGGCCTCCCAGAACTCGCCGATCACGACGGCGCCGATGGCTGCCACGGTGACGAGGAGGTCGATGCCGACGATGCGGACCGCCAGACTGCGTACGGCCTGGACGGCGATCGGTCTCCCCGCCAGCACCGTGGCCGCCAGCAGCAAGGCTGTACCTACCAGCGCTCCGAGAGAGCCCTCGGTCGAGAGGTGTACCAGCGCGTAGCCCGCGGCGGACAGCGCCGCCGCTCCGGCCGGCAGTCGCCAGCCCCTCGGCACCCTCACGCGCGAGCCCGGCAGGCGCCTTCGCGCGGAGCCACGGCGCTGCGCGGCCCCTGCCGGAGCCGCTTCCTCTACCAGTGCCACATCAGAAGGGCGAGGGCTCGGCTCTGTAGCCTGCGTCCGCGACGGCCTTGACCAGGCTGTCGACGCTCGCCTTGGCGGGGTCGTGCTGGATCTCGATGCGCCCGGAGTTGAACTTCACCTGCACCGAGCTCACCCCCACGAGACGCCCAACCTGCTTCTCGATCTTCGCGATGCACGACGGGCAGGACAGTCCTGCCGCCCTCAGCACCGTCTTGGTGTCGGTAGTTGTCGTGACGGTGGTAGCCACTTCTCGCCTCCATGCCCGGGCGAGCCTTCAAGGTCCCCGGGTCTATGGCTCCAAGGTAGCCGCTGGCCACGAACGCTGTCCTTGACGCGAGTCAAGGGCTTCAGCACCAGAAGAAGGCGCCGGCCCGACCAAAGCCGGACCGGCGCGTACTGCCCCCAGGAGGTTCCCCCGTTACCAGTTCATCGGCTGAAGTTGATCGGGTCGATCGGGATCGACAGCTTGCCGATGTGCAGCCACACGTAGTCGTGCGGCACGCTCACGCCCGTGAGCCGAGTGACGGTCCGGTGCAGACCTTCTTGGGCACCGAACAGGCTGTCGCCGACACCCTCGACGGGGAGCCGGTCCGTGACCTGCGTGACCAGCGGCGCGAACAGGCGCAGATGGAAGCCGCGTGCGGACGCGACCCCCGTGAGTGCCAGGGCGGTCGTGATGACCAGGCTGTAGCGAAGAAGACGTTTCACGATTACCTCCTGTCCTCAGACGGCCGCCGCGCTCCCTCGGCGACCGGCCTCGGCTGATGGGATGTGCTCGACACGCAGCACGGCCGAGCGGAACGCGCGCACGACGTCGCGCGGGAACTGGACCGACTGCAGGCGCTCGAGCTCGTCGAACGCCTCCTGCGCCGGCAGGCCCTTGCGGTAGGGGCGGTCGGTCGTCATGGCGTCGTAGGTATCGGCCACGGCGACGATGTAGGACTCGATGAGCACGTCGTCACCTGCCAGGCCGTACGGGTAGCCGGAGCCGTCGAGCCTCTCGTGATGCTGCTCGACGATCGTGCCGGCGGTGCGCATGAAGGTGGGCTCGAGCATCTCGCGTCCAAAGCTGGGGTGCCGCTTGATGACGACCCACTCCTCGTCCGTCAGCTTGCCGGGCTTGGTGAGGATCTCGGTGGGCACGCGCACCTTGCCGACGTCGTGCAGGTAAGCGCCGAAGTCGAGGTTGTACAGGTGGCCGGCGTCGAGGCCCAGCTCCTTGCCCGTGGCGTACGAGAGCCGCTGGAGCCGCTCGCAGTGGTCGGCGGTGTAGCCGTCTGTCACCTCGATGTCGACGGCCAGGCGCCTGAGCTCGTGGAGGTCCCGGCTGATCGCCTGGAACTGCGGCCGCGAGGTGATGTACAGGAACGTGACGTCACCGTCGGCCGTGAAGCTCACGGGTTGAGCCAGACCGTCCGCCGAGATCGCGCTGCCAGGCGGGAGCCGCACGGCGCCGAGGTCGTCCGGCGCCGTCAGGACGCCGCTGGTGACCACACAGACCTCGAGGGCGCAAAGGCCGTCCTCGGCGGGCACCATGTTCAGGCGCTCGCCGTCCGCCAGTGCGCCTCGCACGACCTCCATACCTCTACCGGCGGCGAGCAGGTCGAGAGAACCGGTCTTGGTGGCGACGCCGGCGAGGCTCGAGCCGGTTGGGGTCAGCGTGAGGCCGAAGGGCAGGCTGCGGCGGGCCGCGGGCTCATGAGATGCCAAGGGCGCGGTCTCGTCCGGCACCTCCGGTTCGGAACCGGCCACCTCGTCTGCCAAGCTGTGAACCCCTGCAGGCATGAGCGCAAGGATGTCGCCGGAGCACTCACCG
>DASVCK010000218.1:0-15567 GCA_036381675.1 Trueperaceae bacterium
CGACGGTTATGCGGCTGGCCGAGCTGAGGCGCGGCGAGCGGGTGATCGACGTCGGTTGCGGGCAGGGGGTCCTGGCGCACCACGTCATCAAGGCGGGGGGTGAGTACCTCGGCGTCGACGCCAGCGTGGCGATGGTACGCCTCGCCCGCAAACGGCGCGGCGCCGAGGGGGCTTTCGAGCATGGCGACGCCCGCGACCTGGTTGGCAGCACGTCGGCCCGGCCCGGTTCCTTCGACGTGGCCGTGTACCTGCTCAGCATCCAGGACATGGATCCCCTCGCACAGGTCTTCGCCTCCGTGGCACAGGTACTGAAGCCCAACGGGCGGGTCGTGATCTTCATGGTCCACCCCGCCTTCCGGGCGCCTCGCGGCAGCGGTTGGGGTTTCGACCCGCAGCGCAAGCTGGTCTACCGGCGCGTGGAGCGCTACCTGACCTCGGCCTCCGTGCCCATGAAGGAGTACGCCGAGGTGCGCAAGGGCGCACCGCGCGGAGCCACGATCAGCTTCCATCGTCCGCTGATGGACTACGTCAACGCGCTCTCCGCACAGGGGCTGTGGGTGGACGCCATGGACGAACTCCCGGACCCCGTCAAGGACGACGAGTCGAGGTCGAATCCCGAGGTGCCGCTGTTCCTCGCCTTGAGGGCCAGGCGGGCTGACCAGTAGCGCCTGCTCGCAGCGGCCTCTAATATCTCTCCATGACCGACGCAGGGCGCCGATCGCGGCGTGCCGCCCGGGCGGTCGGCCTTCTCCTCTGCGTCTTCGGTGCCGCCGCTCAGTCCGACGAACCCGCCGGCCCGGCAGCGCCATCTCAGGTCCTACGCTGCCAGGTCGTGGAGGCCCTCCCCACGCCTCCCGCCGAGGCGCGCGAAGGAGGGTTCGCCTTCGTGTTCGAGTCGCTGGGCGGCACCGCGGACGACGGGCGCGCCTGCACCGTCTATCGGCTGCGTAACCTGCCTGGTAGCCCGCCCACGCCGGTCAAGTGGTCGGCGGGCACCGAGGTCCTCGCCGAGGTCGCGGGCCTCCCGCGCTGCCCCGAGGACGGCGCATGCGAGTGGTTCGAGGTGGCCCGCTACTTCGACGGCGATTTCGTGAACGGTGACACCCTAGTGTCGTACGGCCTCAACGCGGACTCGTTCCGGCTGGAGTCGCCCGGGCTCGTCAGCTTCGCCTCCCCCGATACCGGCGCAGCGGCCGCCAGCGTGGGCACGCAGGTCGTAGGCACGGTCATCACGGCCGAGGGCGAGGAGGTCGCTCTCGATCTGATCGTGAAATCGCGCATCGAGAGAGGTGAGCAGGGAACGGTCCTGGTCTACGAAGCGACCTCGGCCGAGGACTCGCAGTTAGACGGCAGCCGCTTCGTGCTGGCATGGGAGGCCTTCGACCTGATTCCTCCCGGCGCCCTTGACATGGGAGGGAGCGCGGCACCCTTCCGTTCCCCGACGTCCGGCGCCGCGGTATCGACGGAGCGCGACGGGGATACGGTGAGCGTTCGCATAGCGGCGAGCGCGGTCAGCTACTCAGACCGGCTATCCCTGTTGGTCCTGTCGCCCGACGACGGCGAGCTCCTCCTACGCGTGCCCATGCCAGCTTTCGTCCCCGGCGGCTGATGGGCGTTCCGACTCCGCAAGGCAGCAGGACCGCCCGGGGTGCGGACGCGAGCGCGCTCATCGGGGCCAGCTCGCGAGCGTACGGCTGGCTGCGGAAGCTCCTCACGTTCTACGGCACGGCTGTGACGGTGGCCCAGCTCGTGCCGGCGGTGATCGCGCTCGTCGTCGTCTTCGTCTCGCCCACGGCATGGCTGTCCGCGACGCTGCGGCGCTGGGTGGCCCTCGGCGCCGTTGGCGGTGCGCTGATCGGAGCCCTGGTGCTCGCGAGGGCGGCTGGGCCGGGCACCCTGCGCGGGCTCGTTCGCGGCGGCAGCGCGCGCCGGCGCCGTTTGGCGGCGGTCGCCTGGTGGGGCCTCGGCACCGCCGTGGTCGCGGCGGCCGCTTTCAGGCTCCACCTGGCGGTCGTCGACGTCGCCTTCGTGCGGGCCGTTCCCTTCCTTACACCGGTGCTCGACTTCTACCTGGGCGGTGGCCGCGGCGCGGCTACCCTCTACAACGCCCTCGCGGCCGGGCTCGGCGGCCTGACCTTGGCCGGGGTCGTGGCAGGCGCGCCGGCCGGGATCCTACGCTGGCACGAGATGCGCATGGTCCGGCGGGCGCTCCTCGAGGACGGCGGACCCGTCGCCGCGCTGGATCAGGCGCTGGCGGCCCTCGAGCAGGCGAAGGTGGCTGTAGAGCGCTCCAAGTCCGCGCTGTTGATGACGGGTGAGGAGCCGTCTACCAGCGGAGCAGCCCAGCCAGCCCACCCAGCTCCTCGCGCAGGCGGGCGTCGCTCTCCCCGCTGACGAAGCGAAGCTCCATCCCGTAGTCCTCGGCCAGCCGCGGCAGCGTGTCCGCCAACGGCACCTGCTCGAGCCCGTCGTCCCGGCACTCCGCCTCGGCGTCCGGCTGTAGCGCGAAGACGCGGCCGCTGCCCCGGCATCGCCAGACGGTCTGGTATGGGACGTCAGGGACGATCAGAAGATGGACGCGGTTCTCGTTCACGGCCGCGAGCGTTCGCTCCGCACCCAACACCCCGCGCTCCCGAGCCTCGGCCAACGCCTCCTCGGCTTCCGCAGCCTCCGCTTCCCTGACCGCCTCCATGAACAGACCGTGCAGTGAGCCGGCCGAGGCTTCCGGGTTCGGTGGCAGGGAGATCTTGGCGCCTATCAGCGTGTGGGCCGGTTGTTCCAGCTCGGCTGCGAAGGCGGCCACGTCCTCCGAGGTGCCTGACAGGATGACCCTCACCGCTCCGTGGCGGCGTACTAGCCCGGGCAGGTCAGCGCCCACGCGCTTGTAGAGGCGGGCGATCCAGTTGCCGGTGCGGTCGTCGTAGGCGTCCTTGGGCGAGCCGCCGCGTTGCGTCTCGCCGGGCCGGAACGAGCCCGCAGCCTCGTCGGTGCGCCAGAAGGTCTCGTCCCAGGTCTGGACCAGCTCGTCCAGCTCCTTCGTGCCTCCGGCGTTGACCAGGAACAGCCGAACCTTGTCGCCGCTTAGAAGGAGAACGAGGCTGGGCCTGCGCCGGAGCAGGTTCAGCTGGATGGGCGCGAGGAACGGCTCGCCGAAGCGGGCGATGGCGCCGTCGTGCCCCGAGACGGAGCGGAGCGAGTGCTCGATCGGAAGCGTGTGGAAGACCTCCTCGTCCGTGGGATGGGCGAAGACGGCGAGGGTTCGTGAGTCGGGCACGACCTGACCACGGAGGCGATCGGCTATGCGCCTTGCCGTTCCGTTGGGCAGGCCCAGCTCGTCCATCGCGGCACGCGCGCGCAGCGTCCAGGCCTTGCGTTGGTTGTCAGCCGACGCCGGGTTGACGTCCAGGTAGAGACTGATCACCTGGTCGCCGAGTGGCGCCAGGTCGGTGGCCAGCGTCGTCACTTGCTCTGTGGCCAGCATCGGACCTCCTCAGGAAGATGGCTAGAGGTCCGGCCAAGCTAAGCGGTCAGGCGATGAGAAGAGGAGCCCTCTTCCAGGGTGGGGCAGGCGGGTATCAGAGCCCGGACAGGCGGGAGTTCTTCTCGATGTAGGACTCCCATTCGCCGGGAACGTCGATCTCGGGGAAGATGGCGTCGACGGGGCAGGCGGGAACACACGCGCCGCAGTCGATGCACTCCTCGGGGTGGATGTAGAACTGATCGTCCGCCTCGTAGATGCATTCGACGGGACACACATCGACGCATGAGGCGTCTTTCGTGCCGATGCAGGGCTCGGCGATGACGTAAGCCATGGTTCCCTCTCCATAACACCGCGTTCGCCAAGAAGCAGCGAACGGGTTCACGGAGAGTCTTACAGTTGGTCAGCGGGCTGCACAAGCCTCCGCGTACCAATTCTCGACACGCGGCCGGTGTTGGCGGGGCTCCGGTTGGGGTGGGACCTTAGCGGCCTGACACAATGGAACGACCCCTGTCGCCTTGTCTCGCTCCGTCGGCTCCCGTCGTAGATCTGGCTCTTGCCTTGGGACGCTCGATCGAGCCTCTAGTGGGACTGGGGTCGTCCTCCAAAGAAGTGGTCTGTTTCGTCTATAACAGAACCTCCTTCGCCTCGGATGCTACTGCCGCACCGCCCCGGTAAGTAGGGTGCCGCGTCCTATTACCCCGGTATGCCTTGCGCTAGCATTGATATTTGGGGCAGTTCACATGAGAGCGGCCTCGACGCGATGGGGTGGGGTGGGGCGCGGTTGGCGCGGTTGGTCCGGACCACGCAGCGGTCTTCGCACGCGGTTGGGCGCGGTGGGGCGGGACCAAGCAGTGCTCTTCTCGGACAGAACGCCACTACCAAGCACATGCATAGATGACCCAGGCGGCGCCAAGACGATAGCGTCCTAATGGGCTTCATCAGGCAAGTGCTCGCTTGCTCTATCAAGCAGGTGCATAGTGGCTCTGGGACGCAGAAGGGGTACTAGTGGGCCCTCGGGTTCTGGGGCGCCTTCCGCGTGCAGCGGGGCCCTGCAGCGCCTCCGCCTCAGCGCAACGGGCCCCGACCAAGCGGCCGGGGCCCGACGGCTGCAACCGGGTGGACAGCCCGGCCCAGCGCACATACTTACAGCAGCCAGCCGCCCAAGCCGGCGATGACGCCGGCGAAGATCAGGGCCACGGTGTTGATCACCTTGATCAGCGGGTTGATCGATGGGCCGGCCGTGTCCTTGTAGGGGTCGCCGACCGTGTCGCCGACCACCGCCGCCGCGTGGGCCTCGGAGCCCTTGCCGCCGTGGTTGCCGTCCTCGATGTACTTCTTGGCGTTGTCCCAGGCACCGCCGCCGTTGGACATGGACAGCGCCATCATCAGGCCGGAGGCGATCACGCCGATGAGCAGGCCACCCAACGCCAGCGGACCCCACAGGGCCCCGACGATGAGGGGAGCCACGACGGCGATGATCCCTGGCAGCGCCATCTCGCGCAGCGCGGCGCGCGTGACGATGTCGACGGCGCGGCCGTAGTCGGGCTTCGCGGTGCCCTCCATGATGCCGCGGATCTCGCGGAACTGACGCCTCACCTCTTCGATGACCGCGCCCGCGGCCTTGCCGACGGATTCCATCAGGAAGGACGAGAACAGGAAGGGCAGCATCGCACCGATGAGCAGGCCGACGAGGACGATGGGATCGTTGAGCCTGAAGGCGCCCTCGGCGAACCGGACCGCGTCGACGACCTCGAGGCGCTCCGCGAAGTCGGCGAAGAGAACGAGCGCTGCCAGGGCGGCCGAGCCGACGGCGTAGCCCTTCGTGACGGCCTTGGTCGTGTTGCCGACGGCGTCGAGGGCGTCGGTGTTCGTGCGGACGGATTCGTCCAGCTCGGCCATCTCCGCGATGCCACCGGCGTTGTCGGTGATGGGACCGTAGGTGTCCATCGCGACGACCATGCCGGCGACGGAGAGCATGGCGACGGCCGCGACGGCGATGCCGTAGAGGCCGGCCAGCTGGAAGGCGACGAAGGTCGCGAGCACGAGCACGATGGTGGGCAGCGCCGTGGACTGCATGCCTACGGCGAGCCCCGAGATGATGTTCGTGGCCGAGCCGGTGATGGACGCCTGAGCGATGCGCCGCACGGGGCGGAACCGCGTGGCCGTGTAGTACTCCGTGATGTACATGATCAGCACGACGACGACGATGCCGACGAGGCTGGCCAGGAACAGGCTTACCCAGCCGATGTCACGGCCGAGCAGGTCGAGGAGGTCGACGTCGCGGAAGAGGCCCCAGGTGGCGACGAGGAACCCCACCACGGAGATGCCCGCGCTGGCGTACACGCCCTTGTAGAGCGCGCCCATGATGTCGTTGTTGCCGCCCAGCTTGACGAACTGGATCCCGATGATGCTGGCGAGGATGGCGATCGCGCCCAGCAGGAGCGGGTAGGTGACGAGGCTGGTGATGATGCCGGTGCCGGGCAGCAGGTAGCCGAGGAACACGGCACCGATGGCGGTGACGGCGTAGGTCTCGAACAGGTCGGCGCCCATGCCGGCGCAGTCGCCGACGTTGTCACCCACGTTGTCGGCGATGACGGCCGGGTTGCGAGGGTCGTCCTCCGGGATGCCCGCCTCGACCTTGCCGACGAGGTCGGCGCCCACGTCCGCGGCCTTCGTGTAGATGCCGCCGCCCACGCGCGCGAAGAGGCTGATGAGCGAGGCGCCGAAGGCGAAGCCCACCAGCGGCTCGACCGGGTTGGGCAGGCCGATGGCCACCGTGAACAGCCAGAAGAAGCCGGCGACGCCCAGCAGCGCCAGGCCGGCCACGGCGAGGCCGGCCACGGCGCCCCCGTTGAAGGCGATCTTGAGCGCGCCCTCGAGGCCCGACCGGGCGGCCTGGGCCACGCGCACGTTGGCCCGCACCGCTACGTTCATGCCCACGTAACCGCTGATGGCCGAGAACAGGGCGCCCACGAGGAAGCCGCCCGTCGTCCACCACCAGAGCGTGCGGTCATGAGCCGTGCCGGCAGTCAGCGCAACGATCGCGAAGATCGCGGCGATGACGACCGCCACCACCGCGATCGTGCGGTACTGACGGTTCATGTAGGCCGCGGCGCCCTGCTTGATGGCGTCGGAGATGGCGACCATGCGGTCGTTGCCCGTCGGCGAGGCCATGACGCTGCGCGCCAGCATCCCGGCCGCCACTAGGGCGGCGATGGCTGCCAGCGGTACGAGGGTGATCAAAAGGTCCATCGTTCCTCCACTGCTTACCTTTGGTCGTCCGGTCCCAGCATGACGCGCGGTCGCCGCCTCTTGGATTCGGCCGCGACCGCGGCGTTCCCAGCGCTCGGGCCGGAACAGCAGCGAGCAGTCTATCACCGAGGAGCGGCTCCGGGCTTCCTAGCGCTGGCGCCGGGCCGGCCGTACGCTCGAGCCTCACGGGCTCAAGCGCGCTCACCCACGGGTAGTAACGTGATGACGCATGAGCACGCATCCGTTGGCCGGGAAGCCGGCGCCGCGCAGCCTCCTGGTGGACGTACCGCGGCTCGTCTCCGCCTACTACCTCTTGCGGCCGGAGCCCGGGAACGCTTCCCAGGCGGTCTCGTTCGGGACCTCGGGCCACAGAGGGACGTCCACTCAGAGCACGTTCAACGAGGACCACATCGCCGCGATCTGCCAAGCGGTCGCGGACCTGCGCGCGCAGCGCGGGGTCACCGGCCCTCTGTTCCTGGGTGCCGACACGCATGCGCTGTCCGAGCCCGCCCTGCTCACGGCCGTCGAGGTGTTGGCGGGCAACGGCGTAAGGGTCGTCGTAGCGGCCGAGGGTCGCGGCACCGGAGGGTTGCCACGCTTCGAACCCGTGCCGACGCCGGTCATCTCTCACGCCGTCGTCACGCACAACCGCGGCGGTGGCGCGCAGCTGGGGGGCATGGCTGACGGCATCGTCGTGACGCCGTCGCACAACCCGCCGGCCGACGGGGGCTTCAAGTACAACCCGCCCCACGGCGGGCCGGCTGACACGGACGAGACCAGCGCCATCCAGTCGGCAGCCAACCGGCACTTGGCCGATGGCCTGGCCGGCGTGAGGCGCATCACCGTAGCCAAGGCGTTCTCCGGCAGGGCTGTGGAGACGCGGGACCTCGTCTCGCCGTACGTCGCTGACCTGGGGGCGGCCGTCGACCTGGAGCGGGTGGCTGCCGCGGGCCTCAAGCTCGGGGCGGACCCGCTAGGGGGAGCGGCGCTGCCGTACCTCGAGCCGATCGCGGAGCGCTATGGGCTCGACCTCGAGGTCATCTCGCACGAGGTGGACCCGAGGTTCGCCTTCATGCGCGTGGACCATGACGGCAAGATCCGCATGGACTGCTCCTCGCCGTACGCGATGGCAGGGCTGGTCGACGCGAAGGACCGCTACGACGTGGCCTTCGGGAACGACCCGGACGCTGATCGCCACGGCATCGTGACGCGCGGCGGCGGGCTGCTGAACCCGAACCACTTCCTCTGCGTCGCGGCCGAGTACCTCTTCGCCCATCGGCCCGACTGGCCGCCCACGGCAGGGCTCGGGAAGACGCTGGTGTCCACGTCGCTGCTGGACAGGGTGGCTCGAGCCGCCGGCAGGCCGCTCGTCGAGGTGCCCGTGGGCTTCAAGTGGTTCGTCCCAGGGCTCTCGAGCGGTGAGCTGGGCTTCGCGGGCGAGGAGAGCGCAGGCGCCACCCTGCTCAGGCGCGATGGCGGCACCTGGACGACCGACAAGGACGGCATCGTCATGGGGCTGCTCGCGGCCGAGATCGCGGCCGTGACCAGCGAGGACCCGGCCGACCGTTACGCGAGGATCGCTCACGAACACGGTGAGCCGGCGTACGCGAGGGTCGACGCACCGGCCGTGGCCGCCCAGCGCGAGGTCCTGAAGCGCCTGCGACCCTCGGACGTGAGCACCGCGGAGCTGGCTGGTGAGCCGGTCACGGCGGTCCTCGACCGGGCGCCGGGCAACGACGCACCGATCGGGGGCATCAAGGTTGTCACGCAGAGCGGTTGGTTCGCTGCGCGCCCGTCTGGGACCGAAGACGTCTACAAGATCTACGCCGAGAGCATGCGCGGTGACGAGCACCTGGGCCGGCTCCTCGAGGAGGCGAGGGCGCTGGTGGACCGGGCGTTCGAGGTGTCAGGGGTGGCGTCGTGACGCAGCCCGACCCACGGCCAGACGAGGCGAACCAGACGGGCAGCCGCCTTGGCGGTCTGGGCCCCGGCGTGTTCGGGCCGCTGCTGATAGGCGTCGGAGTGCTGTTCCTCGTCGATCGCCTGGCCGTGGCGATCGGGATCCGCGGGATCCTGTGGGTGCTGCTCTTCGGGCTGGCGGCCGCGGCTTTCATGTGGCTCTACGCCAGCGACCGACGGCACTGGTGGGCGCTGCTGCCCGGATTCGGCTTCGTCGCGCTGGCAGCAGCCGTGATGGCGGGTGCCTGGGGCGGCGCGCTGCTGTTCGGCCTGGCGGGCGCGATCTGCATCGCCCTCTACCTGCGCCGCGGCGGCGGGCGGTGGCTCCTCCTGGCCGGCGGCGGCCTGGCGACGCTGGCCGTCATGGGCCTGTTCGCAGGGGTGTTCCCCGCCGCCGACAGCGGCTGGGTGCTGTTCTTCGGCCTGGCCGCGACGCTCTTCCTGTTGCACCGGCGCTCGGGCGGACGCAGCGCCTGGAGCCTCTACCTGGCCATCGCCCTGGCGGCGCTCGGGCTCATCTCGATGTTCACGGGCGGTTTCGTGGAGACCCTGATCGCGGTCGCTCTCATCGCCGCCGGCGCTGCGATGGTGTGGCAGGCCAAGCCACAACCGCAGAGGGTGGAAGCACCACCCGTGCCGGCCGGGCCACGCCCCGTAGACATGCGCCATACGGCAGTCCCGACGGAGACGCAACCGGAGCCGGCGGGAGAAGACGGTGGAGCTAGTCGACCTCTGTGGGCACGCTTAAGACGGGGACGGCGCTAGAGCGGATGAGCGCGTCGACACGGCTGCCCATGAGCAGCCCGATGGCGCCACGCTGGTGCTTGAGCCCGATGACGATCAGGTCGGCTCCCACCTCGTGAGCAGCACGGGGCAGTTCGACCGCCGGGTCGCCGTCCCGGATCAGGTGCCGTTCGAAGCCGTCGCCCAGCAGGTTCAGCGAGTCGGTGACCGTGTTGATGTAGGTTGGGTCCTCGCGGAAGCGGGGGTCGTCCACGACGTGACACAGCACGAGCTTCACGCCGTGTTGACCCAGCGACCTAGCCGCCGCTACCGCCCCCTCTGACGCTGCGCTGAAGTCGGTGCCGACGAGCGCCCTCTTCACCTGAGTCGTCGCGCTCTCCTCGCGCACGGTCACTACCGGCACCTCGGCGCGTCTCACGAACCGGCCCGCCACGCCGCCCAGGAAGTAGCGGTCCATCCGGTCGCTGCCGTGTGCGCCCATCACGACCATGTCGAAGTCGTTCTGCATGTCGAGGAGCTCGCGCAGCGGCTCGCCCCAGCGCAGCTCGTAGGTCGCGGCGGGGCTGGCGATGTGCTTGAGCATCTCCGTGAGGCGCCGCACCTCCTCCTGCCTGTCCTCCTCGATCCGCCTGTCGAGCTGCGGGTTCACGCTGTCGAGGTGCGGCCGCATCCGCACGCCGCCGAGACCCTCGGTGAACTGGGACTGCACATGCACCACGTGGAGGGAAGCACCCAGCCGGCCCGACAGGTCGCGTGCCACGGTGAGGGCGTTGTCGGCAGTGCGAGAGAAGTCGGTCGGGTGCAGGATGCGCATACAACCTCCAGGGGCGGGGTCGCGACCAGGTTGGGGCCTCCCGGCCGAGGCCTCGACTGCGTCTCATGATAAGGGAGGCCGTCGGGGCGGAAGTCCTGGCGGCGGGGCGTAGCATGGTGGAAAGAGAGGAGCCTCACGATGTTCGAGTCCATCCTGATCCCCACGGACGGGAGCAAGACCTCCGAGAAGGCGATCGAGCAGGGGCTGGCGCTCGCCAAGCTCTCGGGTGGCCACGTCACGTTCTTGCACGTGCTCGAGAACCCGTTGACGACCGGGTACGCGACCCCTGAGTCCATGCCCTACGCCGCGCAGCTCTACCAGGACCTGCGCGTGAGCGGCAAGAACATCCTCGAGGCGTCGGTCGCCAAGGCGCGGTCGATGGGGGTGCAGGCGACGTCCAAGCTGGTCGAGGACGCCGACCCGGTGGGCGCCATCACCGAGGCGAGCAAGGACCACGACATCATCGTCATGGGCACGCACGGGCGTCGCGGCTTCAACCGTTGGATGTTCGGCTCGGTCGCCGAAGGGGCGCTCAGGCGGGCGGAGAAGCCGTTCCTGCTCGTGCGCAGCGAGGACGACTGAGCATTGGGCTCAGCCGCGGCGGATGCGGCCCATGATCATCTCGCCCCGGCCGTGCAACCCGGCGATCGACACGTCGAGACCCTGATCCGAGAGTCGCCTCTCGGCGTCGTACAGGAGCATCAGCGCCGAGAAGTCCACGCGGCCGAGCCGGCTCGTGTCGAGGACGACGCGCTCGACGTTGGTGAGGTCGTTCTCGACGTTCTGGAGCACCCGCTCCAGCGTCTGTAGCGAACCGAACCAGAGGACCCCGTCGAACCGGATCGTCAGCGTGCCCTCCTCGCGGTCCACGGTGACGCCCAGCTGCGCCTCCCGGTAGAGGTGCGTGATGACGGCCAGGGAGATCCCGATCACCACGGCGTAATCGACCCTCGGCGCCATCGCGATCGTGAGCACGAAGGTCGCGATGGCGGTGGAGGCCTGCGACTTGGCGTAGCGCCACAGCTTGAAGAGCGCCCCGAGTTGCAGGAGTGAGCTGGCGGAGACGATCACGATGGCGGCCAGCACGGCCCTGGGCAGGTCCTGCAGGACGTAGGAGAACGGCAGGAAGGCGAGGACCGCCAGCCCTGCGACGGCGCCAGACAGCCGCGTACGGGCGCCCGCCTGCCGGTTGAGCGCGGAGCGGGCGAAGCTCCCGCCCACCGGCATCCCGTGCATCAGGCCGGAGACGATGTTGGCGGCGCCCTGCGCGACGAGCTCGCGGTCGGCGTTCCACGGGGCGCTCCGGCTGGCGAACGTCCTGGCGATGGCGGCCGGCTCGGCGAAGCCCACCAGCGCGATGACGAGGGCACCGAGCACGAGCGCTCCGGATTGACCCCATGGCAGAGCGAGGGAAGGCATGGCCAAGGCGCTCGGCATGGGTCCCACGACGGGCGTCACGCGACCGAAGGCGGCCGTCGCCGCCAGCCCGAGCAGCACCGCGATCAGCACGCCGGGGATGATCGGCGACACCCGGCGCAGGCCGCGGATGACGACGACGGTGAGCACCGTCAGCCCGATCGCAAAGTAGTTGTAGCCCGCGAAGTCGCTGATGGCGCGCCAGGCCGCTGCCCAGATGCCCAGGCCGGCGGAGCCTCTGCCCAGCACCGCCGGGACCTGCGAGGCGACGATGATCACGGCCGCGCCGCTGGTGAAACCTCTCAAGACGGGCAGGCTCATGAAGTAGGCCAGCGAGCCGAACCGCGCCAGGCCGATCACCACGCGCGCCGCGCCAACGAGCAGGGCGAGCAGCGCAGCGGCCTGTACGTAGCCGGGGCTGCCGGGCACGAACGTGGCGGCCAGGACGCCGAGCGTGAGCAGAGAGGTCAGCGCCGTCGGTCCCGTCTGCAGGTACGGGCTCGAGCCGAGGAGCGCCGAAGCCAGCGGGGGGAATATCGCCGCCATGATGCCCGCGGTGGGCGGCAGCCCCGCCAGGGCCGAGTACGCGAGCGCCTGCGGTATGAGCACCAGGGCGACGGTCAGGCCGGCCACGACGTCGTCAAGGGGCGGCCGTAGGGCCCGCTTCGTGCCCACGGGGGCCGTCATCGCCGCTGCTTCCAGCCGCCGTGCGCACCGGTTCGGGTGGGCGACGGGCTGCGGTTGGCTGCGACCATGCCTGGAAGACCTCCGTTGCGCCCGCCGCCTGAGCGAGCGAAGTACACGTAGCGACGAACCGTAACTGTATCCCTATCGAGCGCGATCGGCTGCGACGCCCGCCCTTCTGGCGACGGGTGTTACCTTTCGCTGATGGATCTCATCTGCCTCGCGGCGGGGCACGGCACCCGGCTCGGGAGGCTCGGTACTTACCTGCAGAAATGCCTCTACCCCGTGGGGTTGAAGCCGTTCCTGGAGCACACGCTCATCCAGCTGCTGGCCAGCGGCGCCGCCGTGCCTGGCCGCGACCGACTTGCGCTCGTCGTCGGGCATCTCGAGCATCAGGTCAGGGCTTACTTCGGCAGCGTGTACGAGGGGCTCGACATCGTCTACGTCACGCAGGCCGAGAGGCGGGGCACGGGGCACGCCCTGTCTCTCGCGTCCGAGGTGCTCGCGCCGACGAGCAGTGTCGTGGCCTGGCAGGCCGACCTCTTCGCGAAGGCCGCCATGTTCCGGGCCATCGCTGACCATCCCGCCGCCACGGTCGTCACCCTCGGGCCCGGCGATGCGGCCGAGGCCAGGGTGCTACGGGCGACCGTCGAGGGTGATCGCGTCACCCGCGTGTGGGAAGGCTCCGGACCCCTCTACGACGTCGGGCTGTGGAAGCTGGCCCCCGACGTGCTCGAGCGCATCGGGGACGTGAAGGCGGCCACCGGTGAGGTCCGCATGCTCATCAACCTGCAACGCGCGATCGACGCCGGCGCGCACGTGGGCTTCGTCGAGACCGACGAATGGATCCACCTCGGCGGGACGCTGCCCACGGCGGAGGAGAACGTGCGGGCGGTAGCGCGGAGGGTGCTCGAGCTGGATACGGGCCCGGCCCTGACCGAGTGAGCGCATGGTGACCGTGTTCACCCCCCTGCGAGTGCCGTTCGCCGGCGGGCTGACCGACCTCAAGGAGTACGCCGGGCGATTCGGTGGGGTGACGGTCAGCTCGACCGTCGACCGCGGCGTGTTGGTCAGCGTGGAGGAGAGCGGCCGCGGCGACTGGGGGGTGAGCTGGGGCGGCCGGACGTTCTCGGCGCCGGACCTGACCTCCCTCGACGCCGACCTGGTGCGCGAGTGTGCGCTTCAGACGGGGTACGACGGGCCGCCTCTACATGTGACGGTCGAGGTGCAGGCCGAGGACCACAGCGGTCTGGGAGCGTCTGGCGCTGTGTGCGTGAGCCTGGTGCACGCCTTCAGGGCGGCCCGCGGCGAGAGGCCAGCGGTGGAGCTGATCGCGTCTGACGCCGCCGACGTCGAGGTCGAGCGCCTCGGCGGGGCCTCCGGCTACCACGACCCGCACGTGTGCGCTCGAGGTGGGCTGCTGCACGTGAGGTACGACGGCGCGGACGTGGCAGTGCGCCGGCTCGAGCCGCCCCCGGGTTTCCTCGCCGCGTTCGAGGACTCGCTGCTGTACTTCGAGACCGACAGGCGCTCGAGCACGAGGGCGTCGCTGAGGCGTCTGGCCGGCGGGTTGTCAGGAGCCCTCGACGTCATGCACGACATCAAGGCTCTGGGTGAGACCACGGCGTCGGCGTTCGCGGCCGGCGACCTGCGCGCTGTCGCCGAGTGCATCGGAGAGCAGCAGCGCCTCAAGCAGCTGCTGCCGGGTGCGTTCGTAGACGATCTCGTCGTCGACGTCGGTGAGAAGGTCAGGGCGCTCGGCGCCGCCGTGCAGTTCCCCGGCGGCAAGATCGGCGCCTACGCCATGGTGTGCTGCCCGGACGGCCAACAGGCGGAGATCAGGATGGCCCTCGCCGGTCTACGCGAGGTGCGCATGAAGCTGACCGGCGAGGGTACTCGTTTGTTGCGCTCCGGCGGCTGAGCCCCCATGTCAGTCCGGCTGCACCGTGCACCCGGGGTCGCACGCCGTGTCGTCCACCGTCACGTCGCCATCCTCGTGAATGCCGGCGTCGCCGGTACCCGCGGTGTTGCCGACGACCTGGGCGGAGCCGGAGAGGAAGATCGTGACGGGTTCGGCGGTGCCGTCGGCGAAGATGCCGCCGCCGTCGGCTGTGGCCTGGTTACCTAGCGCCTCTGTTCCGATGCTCGTCGTCCCAGCGAGAGTGACGTCGGCGTTGGTCCAGATGCCTCCGCCGAGAACGGCCGTGTTGTCGTCCACGACAGTGTCTGTGAGGGTGAGCGTGCCCTCGTTCCAGATGCCGCCGCCGGCGTAGCCGGCACGGTTCCCGACGATCTGCGAGCCTTCGATGTCGAGTGTGCCGGCGTTGTAGATCCCGCCGGCACCGAGGTCCGCCGGCCCACGGTTGTTCGAGATCTCGGAGCCGACGATCGTCATCGTCGCCCCCTTGACGTTGCGGATGCCGCCGGCGCTGCCCATGTCCTCGTTGGAGTTGTCGGTGATCGTGCTGTCGACCAGTGTCAGGTCGCCGGAGTTGACGATCGTGGACCCGTTGGCGCCGGAGGCGCCCGAGATCGTGACGTCCGTCAGGACCGCCACGCCGGAGTTCGAGAAGTTGCTTCCCGACGGGAAACCCGAGAAGGCGTTGGAGTCCATGATGACCCCCGTCATCTCGAGGTTGCCTTCGTTAGTGACTATGTCGCCATCGTTGTCCGCAACGCTGCCGCCGGTGATGACCACGGTCGCGTCGGCGTCGTCGATGTCGATCACGGCCGACTGACCCCCGACGTTGAGCGTGAAGTCGGTGTCGGTCACGGTCAGACTGCCGCCGTCGACCGCGATGGCGGCGCCGTCGGTCTCGTCGGGCTCCAGGGCGCCACCGCTGATGTCGTTGCCCGTGAAGAGGCTGTCCGTGATGGTGACCGTGGCGGCTGTGCCGTACAGGCCTCCGCCACGCACCCCCTCGTCGTAGGTGACGACGTTGTCCGCGACCGTGACGCGGCTCAGCGTCAGGAACGCTCCGGACACGCGTATCCCGCCCCCGCCCTCGCTGCCGCCGTGTCCGTTGCGCACCGTCAGGTCCTCGAGCGTGAGGGACCCATGGACGTCGAAGAGGCGGAACTCCTCTGCCACCTCACCACGTTGCAGCGTCGAGCCGTTGCCTTCGATCGTTATCACCGAAGCGATGACAGGCAACGCGTTCGCGTCGTTGTCCGGGCTGTCGAACGTGATAGTGAACGCGTCCGCGAGCACGATCGT
>DASVCK010000219.1:0-29228 GCA_036381675.1 Trueperaceae bacterium
CGAGTCGCTGAACGTCGCCGTGAGGCTCACGTCCCCGTCCATCACGAACGCGCAGGTGACGCCCTTGCCTGCGCACTTCTCGCCGGTCCAGCCGACGAAAGATCCGGTCGTCGCCGTGGCGACGAGAGTCACAACGGTTCCCTCGTCGAAGGTGTTGACGCCCGTGGCGTCGGCGCCGCCGGCCGTGTCGAACGTTACGGTGCCGGCGCCGGCACCGTCGGTCGCGACCGTGAGGTCGAACGTGTCGCCGCCGGGGACGTTGAAGTTGGCGGTGACCGTCACGTCGGAATCCATCGTGAAGGTGCAGGTCGCGCCCTGGGCCAGGCACTGGTCGCCAGTCCAGCCCGCGAAGTCGCCCGTGGTGGCCGTGGCTACCAGCGTCACCTCGGTACCGTCGGCGATCTCGTTGGTGCCGAGCGCGTCGTCGCCGTCAACGGCGTCGAAGGTGACGGTGCCGTCGCCGGTGCCGGCCTTCTCGACCGTAAGCGTGTGCATGCCGTCGTCCGCCTCGAAGGTGGCGGTGATGGTCGCGTCCGAGTCCAGCGTGAAGGTACACGTGGCGCCCTCACCTGCACACGCGTCGCCCGTCCAACCCACGAAGTTGGAACCGGCAGCCGGGGTGGCGACCAGGGTCACCTCGCCGGCGGCTACGTTGTTCGTGCCCACGGCGTTGTCCCCTGCGTCCGTGTCGAACGTGACCGTACCGGTGCCATCGCCGGCCAACTCGACGGTTAGCGCATGAGTGCCCGCCGGCGGAGTGGGACCACCACAGGCCGCTATCAGAAGCGCAAGTGCCGCGAAGATGCCTAAGATTCGAAGTCTGTGCACGTCGTCTCCTTCTTGAGTTCCACTGGCCTTGGCGACCGGTCCACCCGCCGCCCTTCAACCTTGCGTTGCCCACGCGAAGCAAGCGCACGTGACGCCATGAGAGTCTAGGCACGGTTGCCTTGGTGGGCAGTGACAACAGTACGCAGAGCACACATTAGAACAACTTGAGGAAAAGTAAGAATCGACTCCTGCGGTCCGTCACAGCCCGTCATGAAGTTCACATCTAACGTTGGGAACATCCCCGGGGTGCGGCTAACCGATGCGTACCCTTCGCTCGCCCCCGGACGGGGCCAGGGCGAGGGCGGAGGAGCAGTGGGAGCCACGATGCGCGGACCTTCGGGACCGGGGCGATCGAGTACAAGGGAACGACGTGGCGCGAGCGGCCGCCTGGCGGCCGTTGCCTGTCTGATGCTGCTTCTCATGGGCTGTGCTGAACTGGTGCCGCCCCCTCCACCGCCGCCGCCCCCGCCCCCGCCGGACGGCGCGAACATGCAACAAGCCCTCCTCGTCGACGAGGACGTCGCGGCTATCGAAGTCTCGTTCGCGTTCGACCCTGCCAAGGTTGCCTTCAGAGGCCTCAGTGAGATCGGGGCCGGTGTGACGTCGGCGTCCTATGTGGCGCCGGACGGGAAGTCCGCGACCGTTCACGTCTTCTCTGAGACACCTCTCAATGGTTCGGTCCTGAAGCTCCACTGGATAGTGGCAGAAGGGGCGACGGGCCCCCCACTCGCGCAGGCCGCGGCGTACCGCAGTGACGGCTCGGCGGCCAATGGATCCGTAGCCCTGGGCCCCCTCGACGAGGACACGACCACGGACCTCGTTACGTCGAGCCTCAACCTGTCATCGTTCTCTGCGGGCGACCAGGCGCGGTTGGCATGCCTGGCATCCACTTACGACGCAGGTGTCGCCGACTACCCGATGGGTGACCTGGATCGCTCCGGAGGCGCAGACATCAGAGACGTCGTCCTGGCCCATGCCCGGATAGCGACGGCCTCGATCGACCTCGCCGATCCGTTCGAGCTGTTTCACCTGGATCTGACCGGGGACTGCGCCTACGACCAATCGGACGTTGAGCGACTCTTCATGAAAGCGTCCGACCCGTCGCTCGCTGCGGCGCCGGTGATGAAGCCTGGGAAGCTCACGTACTCAGACCTCGTGAACGACAAGGTCGTCCTCGTCGGCAACGCCGGGAACGTGGGACTCGAGGACATCGCCTTCGAAGGCGTGAACCTGAACGGCTCCCCCCTGTCCAGCGACTTCGACTGGGGCGTCGAGGGCCAAACAGGCGTCTGGCGGGTCGTGGGGAACCCCAACGACGCGATCGGCTCGTTGCACGTGTCCGCCGGCGAGGCTTCGGCCGACGTCCTGGTAGGCAACATAGCGATCCTCGTGGCCGGCCAGTCGAACGCCGTGGGCTGGGACCCGTTCGTACCGCTGGCCCTGAGGTCAGGTACCCCGGGCGTCAACATGCTGGGCAACGACTACGTCTGGAAGCCTGCGACGGAGCCCCTCGACGTGGCGACAGGGCAGGTCGACTGCGTGAGCATCGATACGGGCGCAGGCACGTCAGCCGGAACAACTCTGGGGCGCGCTCTGCGCAACGGCAGCGGCAGCGTGACAGGAACGGGGCGGGACATCTACCTGATCCCTTCGGCGCTGGGCGGGACGCGGGTCAGCCCCCACATACGTGATGACAACTGCGTCTACCCCGACTACGTCGGATGGAACCTGAACTCGGTCTACCCGGGTGCTCTCGCCGGCATGGACCGGGACACGCTGTTCGGGAGCGCCGTCTTCAGGGCACTGGTATCAGCGGGCGTGGAGGAGAACCCGGTCTCGGCGGCGGACCCACCAGGCGGGCCCGTAAGCGCTGTCTTCTGGTACCAGGGCGAGTCCGACAACACGTCGTCGGACCTCCGTGGCCTCTACTCCCCTCGCACGGAAGACGTCTTCGAGGCGTTCCGCGACCACCTGAGCTCCGCGAGCGCTGCCGTCGACCCCGTCATCATCTACGCACAACTGGCTGCCTACGGCTGCTGCCGGAACGAGCCGGACGACGGGACGATCGAGGACCTCAGGTCACACGACATCGCCGAGCGGCAGAGGCGCCTGGAGGGCGACAGCTATGCCGGCACCCCAGCCGTGGATCCGAACACCGGGCTCTCCGCCGGTGTGGCTTTCGCCCACATGGTCGTCACGCACGACCTGCCCCGCTTCGACCGCATCCACCTGAGCGCGCAGGGGCAGATGATCCTGGCGGAGCGGGTCGCGCTCGCGTACCAGGAGCACGTGCTCGGCTGGGACGTCGACGGCACGGGTCCTCGCATAAGCGGACTGTCTCGCTCCGGCGACACCATCAGGCTGACGCTGGACCGAGACGTCACGCAAACGAGCAACCCCGGACCGGACGGCTACTCCGGTTACTTCACGGTCTACTGGGGCGCCCCGACCGGTAGCAACTACGCCGAGTACGGCGGCAACGAACTCGAGGTGTTCGACGTGTATCGCGATCCCAACGATCCCTCTCGAGTACTGATCGAGCACGAGGCTCCGCCGGGACCGGGCTCGATCTACCTGCGCTACAAGCGACCACACGAGTCGTCCGACACCTCCAACTACCTGAACGACGTGATCCGTGGCGTCGACTCTGGACTGCCTCTCCCCTCGTTCGGACCGCTGCGGGTGGATCCTCAGTAACTCTTGCCGGCCGCCGGCCCAGGCGCCGCATGGCCCGACCGACATACGGCGAGGGTGCGCAACGGACCGCGCCCCACGCAAAGGACCGCGGCGCTGGAGTAGGCTTCGGCCAACTCGAAGCATGCGCCCGACGGGGCGCGGTCAAGGAGGCAGGTCAGATGTCGCCAACGGCCACCAGCCGCAGCCATAAGCACGTGTTGACGCCCTGGAGCAAGCAGGGTGCCATCAGCACACCGGTCATCACGCGGGGACAGGGCTCGTACCTGTTCGACGAGGACGGCAAGCGGTACCTGGACCTGTCGGCCGGCCTCGTGTCCGTGAACCTCGGCCACGGTCATCCGGCCGTGGTCGACGCGATAAAGCGGCAGGCCGAGAAGCTTCTCTACGCCGCACCTTCCCTGATGAACGACGTGCGCAACGAGTTCGCTGCGCTGCTCTCGGACGTCTCGCCGTGGCAGGAGGGCGCTCGAGCGTTCTTCACGACCAACGGCGGCGAGGGCAACGAGGACGCCGTGAAGATGTCACGCATGATCACCGGGCGGCACAAGGTCCTCGTCGCGTACCGTTCGTTCCATGGCTCGGCCCCCGGCGCAGGCAGCCTCACGGGCGAGGACCGGCGCTGGACGAACGAGCCCGGCATGCCGGGCGTCGTGCGCTTCTTCGCTCCCTACCCGTACAACTCGCCGTTCTTCACGGACGATGCCGCCGAGGAGACTAGGCGCGCCCTGCAGCACGTCGAGGACGTCATAACCTTCGAGGGCGCCAAGAACATCGCCGCGCTGGTGATCGAGCCTGTCGTGGGCTCGAACGGCGTCATCGTCTACCCTGAGGGCTACCTCAAGGGTCTGCGCGACATCACCGCCAGGCACGGGATCGTGCTCGTCTTCGACGAGGTGATGACCGGGTTCGGGCGCACCGGTGATACGTTCGCCGCGCAACGATTCTCGGTGACGCCGGACATGATCGTCTTCGCCAAGGGCGTCGCATCCGCGTACGTGCCTCTGGGCGGCGTGTTGGTACGCGAATCCCTCGCCGCTCACTTCGACGACAACGTGCTCATGTGCGGCCATACCTACTCCGGTCACCCGCTCGGCATGGCTGCCGGCCTCGCGACTGTCACAGCGATGCGTCAGGAAGGTCTGTTCCAACGCGCGAAGCAGCTCGAACCGGTGCTGAGAGAAGGTCTCTCGGCGCTACGCGACCAGCACCAGGTGGTAGGCGACGTACGCGGGGTGGGCGCGTTCTTCGCGCTCGAGTTCGTCAAGGACCGCACGACCCGCGAGCCGCTCGTCGCTTGGTACGGCGGTGACAACTCGCCGGTGTCCAAGCTCACCGCGGCCCTGCGAGAGAACGGCGTGTACGCCTTCGGGCGCTACAACGTGCTGATCATCAGCCCGCCGCTCACGATCTCCGAAGAGGACCTCGCGTACGGCTTCGAGGGGCTCGACAAGGCGTTGTCTGTACTGGCCTGACAGGGCCGCAGCGGCGCGGCGCCAGCGAACCTAGAAACAGCAAGGGCCGGCATGCCCATGAGATGCCGGCCCTTCAGATCGTCGTCTACCTTCAGTAGCCGGACGTTACGGCAGCCAGTCCTCCACGACGTCGCGGTTGTCGGCGATCCACGCGCGGGCGGCGTCCAGGGGCTCCATGTCCTCCTGAGTGATCATCAGCATGACCTCGCCCATCTGGGCGCTCGTCCAGTTGAAGTTGTCGAGGAACGTCAGCACGTCCTCAGGAGCGTCGTTCTCGGCCCACTCACGGTTGACGATCGTATTGATCGTCTCCGCGTCACCGAACACGTTCTCGGGGTCCTCGAGGTACTTCAGGTCGTATGCCGCCCACATCCAGTGCGGACGCCAGCTGGTCACGACGATCGGCTCCTCGCGGTCGTAGGCCCGGTCGAGCGCGGCGGTCATGGCGGCGTCGGAGCCGTCCAGCAACACGAAGTTGCTCAACTCGTACGTGTCCATGGCGCGATCGCTGGCGGCCATCAGGCCGGCGCCGGGGTCGATGCCGATGATCTCACCACCGAACGCGTCGGCGTTGTCGTTGAGCTCGGTGATGCTGTCCACGTCCACGTAGGTGGGAACCGCCCAGCCTATGTCGGCGCCTTCCAGGTTGGGCCCGAGATCGATGAGGTCGTCTTGGGTCTGCTCCCAATAGGCAGCGTGCGTGGCGGGCAGCCAGGCGGCGACGATGGCGTCGAAATCACCTTGAGCGACGCCCGTCCACATGGGTCCGGCGTCGACCGAGGTGAGGTTCACCTCGTAACCGAGGTCATCCATCAGTACAGCTGCCACGACGTGAGTCGAGGCGATCTCGGAGTCCCACAGGACATAACCCAGGTCGATTGTGTCGTCCTGTGCCATGGCCGAACCGGCCACTAGCGCCAATAGCAGCGCGACGAGGAACTTACGCATGTGATACCTCCCGACGAATACGGGGCTTAGACGGCGGCGGAACCAAGAACGTTCCGCGAGCGTACGCACGTACGCAAACAGACGAGCGCCTAACAAGGCGACCTTGCGACCGTATCACGTGCTCAACGGTGCTGCCAACCGCCAGTGTGACCGCAGAGTTACCCGGTTAACACGCCGTGAAGGCGCTCAAGCCTCCCGCGACCGCTGCCTGCCGACGGACGCGGTCACCCTGTCGAGGACGATCGCCATGATCACCACCGCCAGGCCGGCTTCGAAACCCTGACCCACGTTGAGGCGCTGAATGCCCCTCAGCACCTCGGCCCCGAGTCCACGCGCCCCGATCATGCCCGCGATCACGACCATTGACAGGTTGAGCATTATCGACTGGTTCAGTCCCGCCATGATGCTGGGTCGCGCCACCGGCATCTCCACCTTCACGAGACGCTGCCAGCTCGTCGAACCGAAGGCGTCGGCTGCCTCGACGAGATCGTCGGGCACCTGCCTGATCCCGAGGTTCACGAGGCGCACCAACGGCGGGATCGCGAACACGAACGTCGCGACGACACCCGGCACGAGCCCGATGCCGAAGAACATGACGGCCGGGATCAGGTAAACGAACGCCGGCATCGTCTGCATGAAGTCGAGGATCGGTCGCAGCACGCCTTCCACCGCGTCGCTGCGGGCCGCGATGATGCCCAGGGGGACGCCCACGGCGGTGATGAGCACCTGTGCGGCGATCACCAGCGCCAACGTCTGAAGGAAGGGGTTCCACAGGCCGATGTTCTCCACGAGAACCAGACCGATGAGTGCGAACAGCCCGACGCGCCAGCCGGCCAGCAGAGCCGCGAGCCCGGCGAAGAACACGATGACAACCGGTACCGGCGCCCACTGGAACGCGGTGAGCATGGCGCTGATCAGCGTGTCGACCGCGTTGGCGAAGCCGTCGAAGGCTGGTGCGAGGGCATCGCGCAGGTACTCGACCACGTTCGAGACGACGTCGCGGATCGGGACGCGAAACTCAAACACGGCGTCCCCGGTCGGCTACTGCGCCCGCCGAGCCCGCACCCGCGAGGACGACATCTTCGGCCGCCGTTCGCGTATGGCCTTCTCTCCCGTTACGGCCGGGCCGGGCCAATGCGGCCAAGATAGCGCCCTTGACGACCACCCCGCGGAGCCTGCCTCCGGGGTCCGTCACGGCCACCGGGGCCGAGCCTTCCGAGGCGACGTCGATGACCTCGTTCAAGGGAGTCTCGGTCGTGACAGCTGGCGCCGTTTCCATCAGGTCCCCGTGGATCCTGCCCTCATCAACGGTGCCCTCACGCATGGCCGCGACGATACGTTCCGACCTGAGGTAGCCGAGTACCCGGCGCTCCGCGTCGACGACGAGGATGCCCGAGATGCCGGAGCGTCGCATCTTGTTGAGAGCCGTCTGAGGACCGTCCTGCAACCTCGCCGTCTCCTTGACAGGTTGCATGATGCTGCCGGCCGTGAGCACGTCACTGCGGTCGACGCCCTCGACGAAGGCCGCCACGTAGTCGTCCGCCGGCTCCGTGATGACCTCTTCCGGCGTCCCGACCTGAACCACGCGGGCGTCCTTCATGATCGCGATGCGGTCGCCGAGGCGCAGGGCCTCGTCGAGGTCATGGGTGACGAACACGATGGTCTTACGCATGCGCGTCTGGAGGTCGATGAGCTCGTCCTGCATCTCGCGGCGGATGAGCGGGTCGAGCGCGCTGAACGCCTCGTCCATCAGCAGTATGTCCGCGTCCACCGCGAGGGCCCTGGCCAAGCCGACGCGCTGTTGCATGCCGCCAGACAGCTCTCGTGGATAGCTCTGCTCCCAACCGGCAAGGCCGACGAGGTCGATGGCGTCCTGCGCCCGCTCCCGCCTCTCGCTGGCCGGCACCCCCTGGACCTCCAGCCCGTAGCCGACGTTGTCGAGGACCGTCCGGTGCGGCAGGATCGCGAACTGCTGGAACACCATGCCGCTGAACTTCTGGCGCCTCACCTCGAGCAGCTCGCGCCTGCCGAGCTTCGTGATGTCCACACCGTCGACGACGATGCTGCCCCTCGTAGGCTCGTGTAGCCGGTTGAGCAGCCGCAGCAGCGTGGACTTGCCACTGCCCGACAGCCCCATGAGCACGAACGTCTCCGCCGTGCGCACGTCCAGATCGACGTTCGCGACCCCGACGGCGTTACCGAGACGATCCTGGACCTCGGCCTTCGTCGCGCCCTTCTCGAGCATGGCGATCGCCCTGCCCGGCTCGGGTCCGAAGACCTTGTAGAGGCCGCGGACAGAGATCTTGGCTGATTTCTCGGGGGCTTCTGGGGCCGCTACTGGGCCCTCTCTACTTTCCTGGATGGTTTCCATGCGCACTCCGTTGCGGTCGGTCTGAAGAGGTCAAAGACGTATCGACATGCCGTCCGGGCCAACGCCGGCTGCGTCTGCTGATCCGGACGGGAACTACCTACCCTACAACACCTAGGGAAACGAGCCGTCACCCGCCGACATCACTGCGCCGTCCAGGACCCGTCTTCCAGTAGGTGCCTGCTATCGTGGTCTCAGACGACGGCAGCGCAAGCGGGGAGATCCACCAGGGGGCGCAGGGCTCATGCCACTTCTGGAACGGCACGCACAGCTAGAGCAGCTCGGCGAGCGGCTCCGAGCCGCTACCCAGGCGCGCGGCTCACTGGTGCTTATCGGTGCAGAGGCAGGGGCTGGCAAGACGGCGCTCGTGACCGAGTTCGGTCAGCGGTCGATCGGCAGGGCCCACGTGCTGTTCGGCGGGTGTGACCCTTTGACCACCCCGCGACCGTTGAGCCCCCTCATCGATATCGCCTTGGACCCGCGTGCTCACCTGGCCGAGTCCTTCGCCTCCAGCGCCGAACCGTACGAACTGTTCACGGCGGTGCAGCGACGCCTCGCTGGGGCGACCATCCCGATCGCGCTGGTGCTGGAAGACATCCACTGGGCCGACGCCGGCACCCTCGACTTCCTCCGGTTCATCGGGCGGCGCATCGCCGACCTGCCCTCGATGGTGGTGGCGACGTACCGGGACGACGAGATCGGTCCCGACCATCCAGCCCGGCAGGTCGTCGGAGACCTCGTGGGAAGACCTTCGACGCTCACGATGGGTGTGCCCGCCCTGTCCATCGAGGCGGTCAGGACACTGTCGGGGGCTGACAACGCACGAGCAGCACGTATCCACAGGGCCACGGACGGCAACGCGTTCTTCGTCACCGAGGTGATCGCGTCCGGGGACGACGTCCCGGACTCCGTGAGGCAGGCCGTGATGGCACGCGCGGGGCGACTCGGCGACTCGGCCAGGCGCCTCGTAGAGGTCGTCGCCTCGGCTCCCCGGTCGCTCGAGATCGAGTACGCCCTGCAGGTCGCGAACGTGGGCGCACAGGCGGTAGACGAGGCGGCCGCGGCCGGCATCCTGCTGGTCGAGGGCGCGAACCTCCGTTTCCGGCACGACCTGGCCAGAACCGCGATTGAAGCGGCCACGCCACTCGGTCGCCAGTTCGCCTGGCACCGTGCGATGATCGACCTGCTCTCCGAGCACGAGCCGGAGGACTACGCGAGGTTGGCCCACCACGCCGGCCGTGCTCACGCCTGGGACCTCGTCGTGCGTTTCGCCCAGCCAGCGGCTCGGCAGGCGACCGAGCGCGGGGCTCATCGTGAAGCGGCTCAGTTCCTCCGGATCGCGCTCCAGAGGCGCGAGCACCTGGACGAGGCGACCGAGGCCCGCATCAGGGTCCAGTTGGCTACGATCGCCGACGTCCTCGACCTCCACGCCGAAGCGCTCAGGGAGTGCGAGCGCGCGGTCGAGATCCGTTCAGGCATCGGTGACCCGGAGCCGTTGGCCGAAGCTCTCGGCATGCTGGGCTACGCGCGTTTCCGTATGGGACTCGACGCCGAGGCCGGCGCGCCCGTCGAGCAGGCACGCTCCCTACTGTCCGGGAGGCCGCTCACACCGGAGAAGGCACGCAGCCACTACTACAAGGCGCTCGTCTCGATGTTGAGGCGGCGTTACGAGCCCGCCGTGGAGGCGACTCATGCGGCTCTCGAGGCTGCTAGAGCGCTGGGCAACGGCAGTATGGAGGTGGCAGCCATGGTCGTCGCTGGGGCCGCCGAACTCGTGATGGGCGACGTGCGAGAGGGCGCCCGCCTCGAGCTCGAAGCCCGGCAGCTCGCCGATCGATTGGGGTTCAAACGCGGCGCGCAGAATGCGCTGTGGATGCTCGGCTCCGGGGCCGGCGAGGGCAGGCTCTACGACATCGCCATCGCCGCCCTCGACGAGTTGGTCGAGGAGGCGACCAAGACGGACGACGACGCCTCGGTCGCTTACGGCCGAGCGTGGCTGGCGCGGATTGCCTTCGAGCAGGGGCGCTACGACGAAGCGCAGGATCTGGCCGCGACCGTAAGGCCCCTTCCAGGCCACGGCTTCATCGGCCCCATGACGGCGCAGGGTGCCTGGGGCCGGGTGCAAGTCAGGCGAGGGGACGACGGCGGAGCGGACACGCTCAGGAGCACGCTGGCGATCAGCCCGACGAGCGCCCTGCAGTACCGCTGGTCGCCCGTCTGCGGCCTGGCTGAGCTCGCATGGTTGGAGGCCAGGACCGGCGAGATACCGCGCATCCTCGCCCCGATCCTCGAGCAGGTGAAGGCGGCCGACAGCCCATGGGCCCGCGGCGAGGTGTCTCTCTGGCTCTGGAAGGCCGGGGAGATCGACGAGCCTCTGAACGGCGCGGCGGAACCGTTCGCAGCCCTCGTGAAGGGGGACTGGAACCGCTCCGCGGAGCTGTGGGACGAGATCGGTTGTCCGTACGAGAGAGCGTTCGCTCTGGCGCACGGCGACGAGGCGGCCATGCGTCATGCCGTGGCGAGCTTCAAACGCCTCGGCGCGGTCCCCGCCGCTGCCAGGTTGGCGGCGATCATGCGCTCGCAAGGCATCGCCGGCATACCGCGCGGGCCCAGACGCAGCACGGGCTCCCACCCTGCGAACCTCACCCCGCGGCAGGCCCAGGTCCTGGAGCTCATGGCCGGGGGCCTGACGAACGCGGAGATCGCCCAGCGCCTGTCGATCACGGCCAAGACGGCGGAGCACCACGTGTCTGCGGTGCTGGAGAAACTCGCAGTACAGAACCGCGCTGCTGCGGTCGCCCAGGCCGTCGCCAGTGGCATGGTCGAGGCCAGCAAGGGCGCCGACTCCCAAACGTAGGGGCTTCCCCCGATGTCGCTGCCAGGGGCCCGGCACCAGACTCGCTCCAGGCCGCACGGGCCGGAGAGGAGCCGGACATGCCACGCTTCATCATCGAGAGGACGATCCCGGGTGCAGGAGACCTCGACGCGCAGCAGCTCAAGGAGATCGCGCGCGCGTCGAACGCCGTCGTCGAGTCCCTCGGCGTCCCCTACACCTGGCTTCACAGCTACGTGGCGGGCGACAAGCTCTACTGCGTTCACGAGACCGAGAACGCCGACGTCGTGCGCGAGCACGCCAGACGCGGCGGGTTCCCTTGCGACGTGGTAACCGTCGTGAGCGAGGTGATCGGCCCGCAGACCGCTGGCTGACGCGCCTTCAAGGTGACACCTGACGGGTCGATGCGCTCGGCGCATCGGCCCGCTTTACACTCTCGGCATGCCAGTCACGCTGCCAGCACGCTCAGATCTCGACCCCGCCTTCACATGGGACTTATCGGTCCTCTACTCCACGGAAGACGAGTATCTCTCTGACCTAACGCGCCTGACGACCGAGGCCGAGACCGTCGCTTCGTACAGGGGCCGACTCGGCGAGTCAGCCGCCACGTTGGCCGAGTTCTTGGAGCTCAAGTTCGGCCTCGACGCCACGCTGCAGCGTCTGAGCAACTACGCCACCCTGCCAGTGAACGTCGACCAGCACGACCAGGACGCGCGCAAGAAGGCCGGCGAGTTCCTGGCGCTCCGCAATCAAGTCAGTCAGCGCCTGGCTTTCGTGGTGCCGGAGCTCCTCGCGTTGGGCAGCGACAAGCTCGAGGCGTTCATGCGCGAAGAGCCCGCCCTCGGGTACCTAGGTCGTTACTTCGAGATGCTGGAGTCGCGGCGGCCGCACGTGCGTTCCACAGAGGTCGAGGAGCTCCTCCAGGGGCTGGGCGACCCGTTCGGCGTCGCTCAGCGCGCCTACAACAGCCTCGCCAACGGTGAGATCAGGTTCGCACCGGTGCGGGTCGATGGCCAGGAGTACGTCGTCGAGCGCAGCACCTTCCCCACGCTCAAGGGCTCACCGGACCGCGCCGTGCGCGAGGCCGCCTATCGCTCGTTCAAGGAGGGCTTCCTCAGCTTCTCGGACACCCTTAGTGAGCTCTACCTGGGACGTGTGAAGCAGGCCGTGTTCACCGCGAGGGCGCGCGCATACGACGACACTCTCGCGCAGGCGCTCGAACCTTACGAGGTGCCCAGGGCCGTGCTCGAGTCGGTGCTTGACACCTTCGCCGCCAACCTGTCGGTCTGGCACCGCTACTGGAAGGCGCGCCGGAAGCTCCTGGGCGTAGACACGTTGAGGGAGTGGGACGTATTCGCTCCGTTAGCTCGGCAGCCGATGGTGGTGCCGTACGAGCGGTCGGTCGAGTGGATCTTGGAGGGCATGGCCCCGTTGGGCGAAGAGTACGTCGCCCCCTTGCGGCGCGGCCTCGAGACCGAGCGGTGGGTGGACGTCTACCCGAACCGAGGGAAGCGGGACGGCGCCTTCTGCTCTCACGCCTACGGTTTCCAGCCGCAGATCATGATGAGCTACGCCGACGACCTGGGCGCCACCTCGACGCTGGCGCACGAGCTGGGCCACGCGATGCACGACGTGTTGATGGACTCGGCGCAGCCGATCGCCTACACCGACGTCTCGATGGTCGCTGCCGAGACGGCATCGAACTTCAACCAGGCGCTGGTCAGGCGTCACCTGCTGGCGCGTTTCACCGATCAGAACGCAAGGCTTGACGTGCTCGACGAGGCCTTCGGCAACTTCCACCGCTACTTCTTCATCATGCCGACCCTCGTGAGGTTCGAGCTCTGGGTGCACGAGGCCGTGTCCCGCGGGGAGGGCCTGACCGCCCAGCAGCTGAACAGGAAGATGCGAGAACTGTTCGCCGAGGGCTACGGCGATGAGATCGAGGTAGACGAGCAGGTCGGCATCACCTGGGCGGAGTTCGGTCACCTCTTCGTGCCCTTCTACACGTTCCAGTACGCAGCTGGCATCGCCGCGGCGGCGGCGCTGGCCGAGGACGTCTACGAGGGAGCGCCCGGGGCGGTGGAGCGCTATCTGGGCTTCCTGCGGGCCGGTAGCTCCGTGCCGGCGATCGAGGCCCTCAAGGCCGCCGGCGTCGACCTGAGCACGGCGGCGCCCATCGAGCGTGCCTTCGCCGTCCTCGAGAGGCACGTCGCCGAGCTCGAGCAGCTCGCCTGAGCCCGTCTCTTCAGGACAACCCGTAGGCCTCCTCGAGGCGCTTGACCCGGGCGCGTGCCAGCGCCAGCCGAGGGTCTCCGTTGGACAGGGCCGCGGCGGCGGCCTGCCAGAACTCCAGGTCGTCGGTGAGCCTCTCCGCAAGGTCGTAGAGGGCGTCAGGGTCGCCGGCCATGAGCACGGCCTGCCTGAGGTGCTCCTCGAGCTCCAGGCGATGCTCCTCGACGCCGGGTGCCTCGCTCTGGGGCAGCAGCGGTCCCTTCATGAGGCTGACGGCTTCCCTGATACGGCTGGCGCCTATCAGCTCACGCAGTTGCACGACGTCGGCCTCGTACCGGACCGTGAACCGATAAGGGGCATCGCTCACAGGAAGGACCTGACGCAGGCGAGTCACGATGCTCCGCATCCCACCGCTGGTGAAGGGGGCGTGACCGACTGGGGCGAGGAAGTCGTTCAGCTCGTCTCGCGTGGTCCCCTCCGGGTTGAGTGCGATGGCCAGCGCGACCTCGGCCAGCCGGGGCGGCAGCTGGACCTCCTCGCCTTCGTACCTGCCCTCGAAACCGCCGAGGAACTTGAGGGTCAACGGCGCGCGAGGTGAAGAGAGCGTGCTCCACACGCGCTCGAAGGGTCCGGCTGGGCCGCTGAGCACCGCGCGTCCGACCGGGTGCAGGCTGGCTAGTAGCGGTACGAGCTCCCGTGGCACGTTGTGGGCGGCCCCACCCGTAGCGAGCAGGTAGTAGAGAGCCGCTGTCATGCGCTGCTCCGCGATGAGGTCGGTATCGAGCATGGCCTCGAGGAGATCGTCCGCCGCCGTCTGGGTGCCCGTCACGGCTCCGACCATGCCCCTGGCAAGGGCTGCCAGGGTGCGCTCGAACCCACCCCCCGCCGAGGACACCTCCCACACGTCGCTCGCGACCTCGGCAGCCTCGTCGGTGCGGTCCAGTTCGAGCAACGCTCTGGCCAGCTGATAGCCGTATCGTCCGCGGTACTTCCTGGGGCTGGCGTGATAGGTCGCCCTCAGCAGCTCGTACGCTTCGGTTGGTCTCCCCTCGGCGAGCTCTAGCTGCGCCAAGGTGCTCCGGAAGTACGTCGCCAGGTGGGGCAGGCTGCCCTCGACCAGCGCCTGCGCGTCTTCCAACAGGTGCCTGAGTCCCAACAGGTCGCCGGTCATGATGCGTGCCATGGCTAGCTGGTTGACGATCTGTAGGCGCCTGTTCCCATCCTGGAGCTGTTCGCGGTCCACCACATCGAGAGCCCAACGCGCCCAGCTCGCCGCCCGCGTGTACTCGCCCATGTGCAGAAGCCTCGAGGCCAGGCTGTACGCGTTGCGTGCCACGTCGTAGGCGCTGCCCTGCTCCTCGGCCAGGCGCACGCTCTCCCGTAGGACATCGACCGCCGTCTCGTCGTTGGGGTGAAGCCTGCCGTACTGCCACAGCGTCACGGGTGTGCGCCTGGCCTGCGCGGCCTGCTCTGCCATGGCGAAGCCCTTGTCGTGCCGGATCGTGCCGGCGCGGCGGGCGCGCAGCGTGGGCGCGGAGTGGGCGCTCAGGTAGGCGTCTACGTCCTCGCCCACGCCCTGGAGGTCGTTCGTGGCCACCCCCGCCACCAACCTCCATTCGAGGACCCGCTCGCCACGAGAGTGGGACTCCGGCAAGGCGGACAACAGGAGGTGGAGGCGCTCGAGGAGGCCCTCTGATTGGAACCGCGGTCCGGCGGTCCTGAGCAGGTCGTCGACCAGCTCAGGAGCACGCAGCACGGCGAGCTCCAACGCCGAGATCGGGTCGCCCTCCCGCACGTAGGCGTAGACCGCCAGGCGCGGGTCGACCAGCTCCTCCCGACCCTGGGGGAGGACCGGCCCCTCGGGTGAAGGCACGTTGAGCCGCGGCAGGTTCACGGCCTCGTTCGCCATGCTGCTCAGCTCGGTGAAGCGGCCGCGCGAACGCCTCCAGAGCGCTTCGACAGCGGCTTGGTCCAGAGCGGCGGGCAGCATCCCGCCAGCCTCTTCACGCGTGACCATGAGCTGTTCGGGGCCCACGACGTAACAGCGGGACAGGACCTGCTCGTCGGCAGCTACCCGCTCTCTGACGTCGAGCAACACCGAGTAGCCGTTGCCGTGCAGGTCGAGGAGATCCCCGAGGAAAGGTAGGTCGAGGCGGTTGGTCGTGACGGCGAAGCGCAGCGGCTGCAGGTCAGACCGGAACCGGGCCAAGGCTGCCAGCTGGGACTTGTAGGGGAGCGCCAGGGAGAGTAGCGGGGACGGCAACATCCGGTTGACGGCGCGCGCGAGCGCGTTCCCCTGGGCCACCGGGTCGTTCGACGCCGACGGCCCGAGCTCTAACCACACAAGGGGCGCCTGCTTGCCCAGCGCGTCGATGAGGAACGGCACGCCGAATGGCTCGCCGCCCACGAGGGCGACGGGCCTATCGGAGTCCGTTACTGCCTGGGCAACGCGCGGCAACCACATGCCGGAAGGATAGCGCCGCCCCAGCTAGATTTGACGTGTCTTAAGTCGCCAGTAGAGTGCTTGGCCAGCGGCCGAAGGCGCCGCGATCAAGCAGCGAAGAGCTCGTAGCGTGGCGCTACCTGCGCCTCGCCGCCCGCTGCTACCCCGGTCTCCTCTTCGACCCGCTGCACCTCGGCTATCGCCTCGAGGAGGGCGACGTCACGGACAACCAGTCGTTCCCCAACGAACTGGAACCGCGTCGACCTCGAAAGTCGTGCTAGTGCCTCGGACCTGTCCAACTGCGTACCTCCTGATTCAGTGCCAGCAGGCTAGGCAGACGGGCGATTCAGCTGCGCATCAAGGGGTGGGCCCGAGGCCGCGCCAGCTTGAAGCGGGTCTGAAGCGCCCCCACAGTTAGCTTTCATCCATCTCAGGAGGTACTCACGATGTTCAAGAAGATCGCTCGTTCGTTCGCCGTCACCCTCACCGTTCTCGGCCTCGCCTTCGGTTCCGTACAGGTCGCAAACGCCTTCACCGCCAACGCCGTGATCGCCGACAGCGCTGGCCAGAAGGGCGAGTGGGACGCCGGCTGATCTGCGGCGTCATCGCCACGGGCGTTCGCGTACCGAGGGGGGCACGTGGAATCGTCCGGGCAGCGGGTTCTCAGGGACCTGACCGACTTCATCTCCACCTTCGTCCTCACGGAAGTAGCGCCGATTAGGAAGTCCCTTGGGACCCTTCAGTGTTCGAATCTGCAACTGAACTACCCCCTCTAAACGAGCTGGCATTCCAGTTCCAGCCGGTCGTAGCGCTGGTCGACGGCGAGCCCGAATGGGCCGAGGCGTTGATCCGCTGGAACCTGCCCGACGGCACGGTGCGCGGCCCGCTCGACGTGCTGCCGCACTGGCTCGCAGAGAAGCGGCAAGACGTCTTCACCCGGTTCAGCATCGAGCGCGTGGCCGCTGTGCTGGCTCAGCATGAGTGCGCCCAGGTCTCGATAAACCTCTCACCAAGGCAACTCGTGAGCCCCGCGACTACCGGAGCGCTGGAGGGCTTGTTGCCCGACGTCGCCTCGCGTCTGAGGATAGAGCTCACAGAGCAGCGCTTCGGCGACAGCAGGCGCTTGTGGGGCTGCCTGCGCGCCGTCAGGGAGTCGTGCGGCGCCGTGCTCCTCGATGACGTCACCGAGGCGGACCTGAACGACCGCATCCCGCGCGGCGACCTCGTCGACGGCGTCAAGGTGGACCGCAGCGTGACGCTCGGCATCGTGGACGGAACCCGCCGCCGGCAGCTCGAGGACTTCGTCTCGGAGCTCGCGCGACGCTTCCCGATCGTTGTGGTGGAAGGTGTCGAGGACCCTTCCCTCTGTGACCAGATCGCGGCGCTCGGTGTCACACACGTGCAGGGCTTCGGCGTCGCTCGACCGCGCGCCGAACTCGTCCTCCCTTTGGGAGAGCCCAGCCTGCCCGTCGTCGAGGCGGCTGTCGCGAAGGCGTCTCGCCTGCACCTCGGTTCGTTGCTGCTTGGCGGCGGCGACTCCGACCTGAACGCCTAGAGCCTCACCAAGCAGATAGACCGACACCTGTCAGCCAGGGGTGGTCGTGCCCGTGATTATCCGGCGTAACCTCTGTTCGATGGCACGCCGACGTGACAGCGCCGAACCGACGCTGACCCTGGCGCAGGCTGCCGAGGTCCTCGGCGTGACGGAGGGCGCTCTGGTCGAGCTGGTCGTGGAGGCTGGCGTCGCGCCGCGTGGGTCATCCAGCGCCGGCCTGATGTTCGAAGCCGCCGACGTCAGAGCGGTCCTCGCCGAGCGTGAGAAGCGGGAGCGGCTCAACCGTCAGGAGCTGGAGAAGCTCGGCGCCGCCCTGGAGGACGCCGACCTCTGAGCTAGTTCGTCGCGGGGGCCAGCACCGGGGTGTGTTGATGGTAGGTGAGCTTCCAGGTGCCGCTTTCCCGCACGTACGTGCTGCCCACCAGCGCCTCGTAGACCTCTTCGCCGCGCCGCGCCCTGGCCGCGTAGGAGACGACCGCGGCATCTACCCCCAACGGCTGTACCTTTTCGTCTCGCATCTCCACGGAGTCCCAGCGTGGGCCCGCTGCTATGCCCGCGATCGCCTGGTCGCGGTCCAGCAGTCCCAGGCCGGGGAACGTCATGCGGCAGTTGGCCGCCAGGTTGGCCTCGTAGAACGGGGCGTCGCCGAACCAGAAGCTGCGTTCCAGTCCGAGGATCTCCCTGTCGTTCGGCTCCATCTCGGCCATGGGCCAATCTAGCAACGCGACCGCCTGTCAGCTGGGCTTCTGCCGCTTGACACTCACTGGGCCCGCTCATATCCTGTACCCATACCCTTAGTATCTAAGGGTAACGAGGGGAGCGGGTCCATGCCGCCACGGCCGGTCAAGCAGAACCAGATCCTGGGTGCGCTACGTGCGGCTTACGAGCGCTCGGGCACCACGCCGGACCTGTCAGCCCTGGCTCGCAGCTTCGGCATCACCTATCCCACCCTCAGGGAGCATCTCAAGGCGCTCGAGGCGAAGGGCAAGCTGGTCATGGAGAGTCGCGGCCCCGGACGGGCCCCGCGTCTGAAGCTCCTGGGCGTGAACGCGGGGGTGCCGCTCTTCGGCGAGATCGCCGCCGGCCTCCCCATCGGCAGCTACCCGGAGCCCGAGGGGCACCTGGTCCTCCGCGGCCGCCCGGACCACTTCGCGCTGCGCGTCAGGGGCGACTCCATGGCGGACCGTATCGAGGACGGCGACGTCGTGCTGCTCCACCGCGCGGAACCGCAGCGCTCTGGGGAGGTCTGCGCCGTCCGGGTCGGCGACGACGAGTCCACGCTCAAGTACCTCGAGTGGAAGGCGCGCTCGGGCAGGGCCAAGCAGTACCGCCTCCGCCCCCACAACCCCGCTTATCCAACCCTCACGGTCCCGGCCTCGCAGCTGCACGTGGACGGCGTCATGCGCGGCCTACTCCGCGGAGACGTCGTGCAGGACCTGTTGCTCGAAAGGGGTGGTTGAGGGACCGCCCACCACGTCCGCGACCCTGGCCCACCGATAACGAAGGACACATCCACCGCCGCCAAGCAAGGGAATGTGTCCTTTCGCCGCCCATATCCGACCGCTGCCGCGGTCCTGACTAGGTCGTTCGCATGCTAACACCGTCACGCACGGAAACGAAGGCTGTCCGCCCCCGAGGCATACCGCCTCGTCCCGGCCGCCCGCCTGCCGGGCGCCCCCCGCTCCTGAGGGCGAGGGTAGCCGCCGCATGATCGCCTCCCTCTGCTTCGACCCGCTGGATCTCTACCTGGCCATCAGGAGCGACCCCGGGCTCGCCCGGGTACCGCTGGTCAGCGCCCAGGAGCAACGCGTCACGCATGCCAACGCCCCCGCCAGGCGCCATGGCATCACGCCGGGCATGCGCCTGGACGGCGCGCGCATGCGCGTCGAGGGTCTCGAGGTCGTCTCCCACACGGAGCCGGACCTCCAACACGCCTGGGAGGAGCTCCTGCGCGAGCTCAACCAGCACACCCCGTGGGTCGAGGGCGCGGCGCGCGGCAGGGCGCTGGTGCGCTTGGGCGATGTCGAGGCCGAGGAGCTGGCCGCCCGTTACGGCGTCCGCGTCGGCCTGGCGCATGACCGCGAGACGGCCGAGCTCGCCGCCGTCAGCTCCCGCCCGGGAACGGTGAGGCGTGTCGACGACGTGAAGGGCTTCCTGGCTCGCCTGCCGTTGCGCTTCCTGCGCAGGGTCGGCCTCTCCGAAGCCAACCTCACCCGCCTGACATGGCTGGGGCTCTACTCGGCCGCCCACCTCGCCAGTTGGACCGCCTCGCAGATCTCCTCGTACCTGGCGGCGGAGGGCGATGCCCTCCTCCCCTACCTTCACGGTCCCCGCCACACCGATCTGCGGCCGTTCGAGCCGGCGCCCACCGTCGCTCGTTCGCTCACCTTCGAGGATCCCGTGGTAGAGCCGCACCGCATCCTGCCGGCGCTCGACAGGCTGGCTGGCGAGCTGGCCCGCGAGCTGGGCGGCCGCACGACGCGCCGTCTGACGCTCACGGCCAGCCTCCCCGGCGGCACGAGGCGCGCGAGCCGGTTGAGCAAGCGTCCCCTGACACAGGCCCGCCACATCCGCCAGCAGGCGCTGTTCGCCTTGGAGGACAGCCATGCCTACGGGCAACCCATCGAGCGCCTCACCCTGGAGCTGGCCTCGCCGGAGCGGCTCGGCGAGCAGGAGGGGTTGTGGCCCGTGCGCGAGCGTAGGCAGCGCGCCCTCGAGGCCACCCTGGAGCGCTTCCCCACGGCCCAGCGCCGTCTCGAATGGGAAGACACCCACTCCCAGGCGACCGACCTCGTCTGGCGCTGGCAAGGCTACGCGGACGAGGACGGCGCGTACGCCAACGCCTCGGTGGTGAACCGGAGGGTTGGGAACACGGCGCAGGCTCGCAGCATGACGAAGGCCCCCCTGACCCCGGCCGCCGTGTCGGCGGCGGTCCCGCTGTTCGACGGCACGACCGAGGGGGCGCCGCTGGCGCGAGGGGACGCCGCGCAGCAGTTCCCATCCGCTGGCATACCGGCCGCCCCTCAGCCCGCGGACGCCACCGGTGCGGCGGCTTCCTACCTAGACGCGTTGTTCACCGGCGCGGAAGGCGCCGGCGCGCACCTGGACACCGAGGACGCTCACGTGTCGGCCGGCGCCACGTCCCACGCCGACAGCGCGGACAGGGCGGAGCCCAGCGGCCGCAGCTCCCTCCCCAACGGGCCGCGGCAGCGCTACACCGAGGAGTACGGCCTCGAGGCCGCGTGAGGCGGGTAAGCCGTGCGCGTGCTCATGACACCGGCCGTCGTCACGCCAACCCGGGACGGCGCGCCCGCGACGGTGGCGTGGAACCTGCCCTCTTCCCGTCTGCGAAGGCAGGGCCGGCGCCCCAGCCGCGTCCTATCCGTGATCGACAGCTGGCGCTACGACGGCCGCTGGTGGGAAGAGGAAGAGTTGCACCGCGACTACTTCTTCGTCGAACTCGAGGGCGGTGTGAGGGTCGAGCTGTACAGGGAGGGCGACGGCTGGTGGGTGGCGCGAGTCAGCGACTGACCTTCCTCCAGGGTGGATCCTTACGTTCCTACCCCCGCGAGGTTTACGTTCTGCCGAGCACTTCATTTGCGTTCTGCCGCCCGTGCCGCTTACACTCCGCCGAGGATGGAACCGGCGGTCCAGAGGCTCGTGCGCGACAGGCTGCTCCAGGCGCTCACCGACTCGCCCGTCGCGCTGCTCCAGGGGCCGCGGCAGAGCGGCAAGACCACGCTGGCGCGTTCGCTCACGGCGCAGAGGGGCTACGGCTACTTCACGCTCGACGACGACGTGACGCGCGCAGCGGCAGCTGCCGACCCGATCCGCTTCGTGGACGACCTGCCGGACCGGGTCGTGATCGACGAGGTGCAGCGCGCCCCCCAGCTGTTCACCGCTCTCAAGAGGGTAGTCGACGAGGACCGCCGGGCCGGGCGCTTCCTGCTGACCGGCTCAGCCGACCTCCTGAGCACGCGAGGCCTCTCCGACTCCCTGGCAGGGCGGATGGAGGTCGTGCCGCTCCATCCGCTGGCGCAGGCGGAGCTGGAGGGAACGGCGCCCCGGTTCCTCGACACTCTGCTCGGCGCCCGGTTCCGTGGCGAGCGCACGGAGCGCCTCGGGATCCGCTTGGCGGAGCGTGTCGTGGCGGGCGGCTACCCCGCGGCTCTGGCCCGGGGAACCGAAGCCCGTCGCCGCGCCTGGTACCGCGACTACAGCCAAGCGTTGGCGCAGCGGGACGTGCTGGACATCGCCAGGGTGACGTCGGCCGAGACGCTCCCCCGCCTGCTACAGGTGGCAGCCGCCCATACGGCGAGCATGCTGAACTTCACGGAGCTGGCGGCGCCGTTCCAGCTCTCCCGACCCACGATCGCCACCTACGTCTCGCTCCTGAAGCGGCTGTTCCTGCTCCACGAGCTGCCTGCCTGGCACAACAACCGCCTGAAACGGCTCGTGAAGACCCCCAAGCTGCACGTCGGCGACACCGGCCTGGCGGCCGCCCTGCTGAACGTGACGTCGGAGGCCGTCTACCGAGACCGCCATCTCTACGGCCCGCTGCTGGAGACGTTCGTTCTCCAGGAGCTCGTGAGGCAGGCGAGCTGGCGAGACGACGACCTGCGGTTCTCGCACTTCAGGGACCGCGACGGCTCGGAGGTGGATGTGGTGGTCGAGGCGCCTGGCGGGACGATCGCGGCCGTCGAGGTCAAGGCCGCGGCCACGATCGGACAGGGGGACTTCAGGGGCCTGACTCGGCTGAGGGAGCATCTAGGCGAACGCTTCGCCTGCGGGGTGCTGCTCCACGACGGAGATTCGGTCCTGTCGTTCGGCGACCGGCTCTTCGCGGCGCCGGTAGCCACGCTCTGGAGCTGAGCCGCAGAGGGCACGGCGGGTCGGGTGTCGTCCCGTGCGCCCGCTGAGCGGTCCGAGGCGAGCTCCCGCGGCCAACGCGCCTCGGAACGGCATGGCCGCTGGACAGCCGGAGCTCTCCCCCGGCCAGCTCTCCCCCGGCCGCGGCGGTAGTCGGCTGTCAGCCCTGCTGAACGCGCACTCCTACTTCAGCTTCGGCGCCGGCACGGCCAGCCCCACGAGCCTGGTGAAGCGCGCCGCCGAGCTCGGCTACCGCTACGTAGCGCTCACCGACGACCTCAACGTCACGGGCGGCGTCGAGCTGTTCCAGGCGGCGCGCGAGCACGGCATCAGGGCGCTGGTCGGCGCGACAGTGCCGGTACGCCTCGAGGACGACGTCTACCCGCTGGTGGTCATCGCGGCCTCACGCGAGGGGTACGGGACCCTCTGCCGCCTCGTCTCCCATGCGCACGAGCGCACCGAGCGCGACGTCCCCTTCCCCGTCCTGCTGGCGCACACTCACGACCTCGTCCTGCTGACCGGCGGCCGCGATGGCCTGCCGGCCAGGCTCCTCGCCCAGCGGCGGATCGGTGAGCTCGAGGAGGCCCTCAGGCAGCTCGCCGGGGCGTTCCAGGACCGCCTTTACGTGCAGCTCTTCCACGACCGCTACCGCTGGGACGAGCGCCGCGCCCGCGTGCTGAGGCGCCTGGCTCAGAGCCTCTCGCTGCCGGTGGTGAGCGCTCCGCAGGTGCGTTACCTGGGCCCCGAGGACTACCGCCTCTACGACGCGTTCACCTGCGGTCGCCTCGGCCTGAGCGTGCAGGAGCCCAACGAGCGTCGTCCTCAGAACGCCTGCCAGTACCTCCCCTCCCCCGACGAGGTCGCCGCCCGCCTGCCGTTCGCGGAGGGCGCCCTGAACGCCGACTGGGTCGCCGAGCGCTGCTACTTCGAGCTGCTGCCCGACCGCCTCGTCCCGCCGAAGGCCAGGGTGCCGGACGGGCGCAGCGCAGAGGAGCACATCGTGGAGCGCTGCTACGCCGCCCTGCTGGAGCGCTACGAGGGCGAGACGCTCGTGACCGCCAGGCAGCGCCTGGAGAAGGAACTGGCCACGGTCAGGGCACTGGGGCTCGCCGACTTCTTCCTCGTCGCGGCCGAGGTCACAGACTACTGTCGGCAGCGCGGGATCCTCGCGGCCGGCAGGGGGTCCGCCGCGGCGAGCATCGTCTGTTACCTGCTCGGCGTGACGCAGGCCGACCCGCTGAAGCACGACCTGCTCTTCGAGCGCTTCCTGCACACCGGGAAGACGAGCATGCCGGACGTCGACATCGACATCTCTTCGGCCAGGCGCGACGAGGTGCTGGCCTGGGTCGAGGAGCGCTTCGGCGCCACGACCGAGGCGATGGTCTGCAACAAGATCACCTACCGCCTGCCGCTGGCGGTGCAGGACCTCGGCCGTGCGCTCGGCCTGCCGCCCGAGCTCCGCAACCGGCTCACGAAGGCGCTCGGCCGCGACTTCAGGGGCCTGCGTCCCGCGTCTGTCGAGAAGGCGGAGGTGGCGCTGCGCGAGGTGCTCGGCGACGCGCCCGTGGCGGACACGTTCATAACGCTGCTGCAGCGCATGGAGCGCAAGCACGTCAGGCACATCGCTCCTCACGCCGGCGGCGTCGTGCTCTCGCGCGATCCCCTCACCCACTACTCGCCGCTGGAGCGCTCCTCCGGCGGCATCAAGCTGCTGCAGCTCGACAAGGACGACGCCGAGGCCATGGGCCTGATCAAGCTCGACCTGCTCGGGCTGCGGATGCTCTCGGCCCTGGAGCGCGCCCGCGAGGAGGTCTTCCGCCTCGAGGGCGTGTGGCTGGACCTGGCCGACCTCCCCGACGACGAGCGCGTGTGGGACCTGATCTCGGAGGGCGCGACCCTCGGCCTGTTCCAGGTCGAGAGCCCGAGCCAGCAGCACACCAGCCGCGTGATGCGCAGCCGCAACCTCAAGGACCTCTCCCACCAGATCGCTCTCATCCGGCCGGGGCCCATCCAGTCCGGCACCGTCCACCCCTACCTGCGCCGGCGGCAAGGTCTCGAACCCGTGACCTACTGGCACCCGTCTTTGGAGCCGGTGCTCGCGAAGAGCTACGGGGTGCTGCTGTTCCAGGAGGACGTGCTGAGGATCGCCGTCCACTTCGCGGGCATGAGCTGGATCGAGGCCGACAGGTTCCGCAAGAAGGTGTCCGGCTTCGCTGATCTGGAGGACATCGAGCCCGACAGGCGGCGCTTCGTGGCGGGGGCGATGAGGCACGTGGGCGCGACCCGGGAGGAGGCAGAGACCGTCTTCGACGCCGTGAAGGGTTACCAGGGGTTCGGGTTCGCCGAGTCGCACGCTTGGGCGTTCGCGCTGCATGCCTACGCCAGCGGCTGGCTGCGGGTCCACTACCCCGCCGAGTACATGGCCGCGATCCTCACCGAGGAGCCGGGCATGTGGTCGCGGCAGACGAAGAGGCACGAGGCGCGTGACTGGGGCGTGCCGTTCCTGCCGTTCGACGTCAACCGCTCCGGACTCCACTTCCGTGTGGAGCGCGCCTCCTCGGGTGGCGACCCCGCAGCCGCCGCCCGTGGCGGTCGCAGCGGCGCGGAATCCGACGACCCGAGCGCGGAGGGCGTTGACGGTGCGCTGGCGCAAGGCGGCGCTGTCAAGGCCATCCGGCCTCCCCTGTCCGGGATCACGGGCGTCTCGGAGGACGCGGCGCGTGAGGTCATGCTCGAGAGGCTGGCACATGGCCCCTTCTGCGGGGTCGAGGACCTCCACCGACGCGTCACGTTGGAGCGGGACGTCGTCGAGGCCCTGGTGCGCGCCGGTGCCTTCGACGCGGTGCAACCCCGCCGCGAGGCGCTCTACCTGACGGGCGTGCTGGCGAACTCGTCCGAACCCGGCCGGCGGCCGCTGTTCTCAGTGCCGGTAGCGACCCCCGATCTGCCTCGCATGACGCTCCCCGAGCGGTTCTTGTGGGACTACCAGACCACGCGCATGAGCACCCTCGAGGTCCACGCCGTCGACCTGGTGCGCGACCAGCTGCGCGAGCTCGGCTGCGTGCCGCTGCTACGTCTACGTCGGACCCCACGCAAGACGCAGGTGCTGACCGCCGGCCTCGTCGTGGGGCGTCAGAGACCCGGCACCGCCAAGGGGTTCGCCTTCTTCGTCATCGAGGACGGCCCCGTGCGGGCGCAGGTGATCATCTCCCCCGACCTGTGGGACGAGCAGCGCGTCCTGCTGCGCGACGCCTCGATGCTGGTCGTCGACGGGATCGTCGAGGACACCGGCCACCAGCTGACGCTCAAGGCGTTGCGGCTCGGCGAGATCGCCGGTCCCATCCACGTGCGTGGCTACCACTTCGGCTGAAGACCATCGGCCAGGGTCCAGACGGTGCCTAGTGGACGTCCTCCCCTCCGCGGACGTCAGCGTCTTCGCCGCGCCCACTCGGCTCGCCCGGGTGGGCGAACCGCCGCTCCATCTCCTCTGCCACGGTCCTGGCGAGCGGATCGGCTGCCACGGCAAGCGACGACGCGATGCGCCTCTGCTCACCCTCGGTCTTGTTCTGGCTGAGCTTGGCCTTCCCCTCGATGCGAACGACATCTACCTCGAACCCGACGATGCCTCCCAGCATCCCTTGCCGGTAGCGTTCCGAGAGTGCCTGCCACTGAAGCCAGTAGGCCGGCTCGTGCGCCTCTATCAGCTCATGGAGCAGCCGCAGGTTCTCCTCAGCGTCGTGGATGACTCGCCCAGTCCCGAACGCGTGCACCGCCAGGTAGTTCCACGTGGGCACGCTCTCGAGTGCGTCGTAATGCTTGGGAGACACATAGGCATGCGGACCCGAGAACACGACCAGCGTCTCACCGGAACCCATGGCACGCCATTGAGGGTTCGCTTTCGCGAAGTGTCCGCGGACCTTGACTTCGTCGCCAACGACGTCCACGGTCACAGGCAGGTGCGTCGCCACCGGCCCCGAGGGCGGTGCTGATACAACGAGCGCGAAACTGTGCTGACGCATGAACTCCAGTTGTCTGGCGCGGTCGTCTTCACGGAAGCGGCTGGGCACGTACACCGCAACAGGCTAATGCCTGGCTGGCCCAGGGCACCCTTCAACCGACCGCTAGGATCAGCTTAGGACCCTGCCGCCGCGTACCCTTGATTCCCCGCTAAGACCCAGGGGCACACGATGAGTACCGCCGGTCTCCCCTTTCGAGCGTCCGGCCTCTAGGCCGGTGGCATTAAGGAGTACCGCTGCTTCCCCGGTTGGTTCCCGGTACCACAGCTTTCCCGGATGGCGCCCACCTTGTTGGCCACTAGAGCTTTGGGCTCCCCCCTGCTCCCTGCCCGATGCCGGGCCACGAGAGCGCTCGCAGGCCACGTCGTGGCTGGACGCCCACTCGGCAGGCTTGGGGCCGTTTCGGCAGCCCGCCCTATGTTCCTGAGTACCTTGGCTTTCCCACTTGCGCCCAGCCACGCGCCTTACACGCCACGCCACCACGTGCCCGAGACGCCCGATCGGGCATACGGACGCTCGACGATCCGAGTACCCCGGGCCTCCCGCTTGCGCCCCGTCAGGCCGAAACTCGACCAGCGTGTCGTTCCAACGCTTCTCGGACCTCGGAAGCGTGCGTCTCGGGATCGAGGACCGTCCATGTCTGTGCAATCCGGCCCGACGGGTCGATGAGGTAGGTGATGCGCAATATTCCCTCGTAGCGCTCACCGTCCCGCTCTTTCTCGCCCCACGCCCCGTAGGCATCGATGACATGTCTCTCGACGTCGGCGAGCAGTGGGAAGTTCAGTGAGTACTTCTCGGCGAACATCTTGTGGCTGCTCACGTCGTCCGCCGAAACGCCCAGCACCACAGCGTCCATGCCGGAGAACGCCGGCAAGCCGTCTCGGAACGAGCAGGCCTCCTTCGTGCAGCCCGTGGTGTCGTCCTTGGGATAGAAGTACAGGACGACCCATCTTCCCCGGTTCTCGCTGAGCCTATGCGCACGTCCCGACTGGTCGCGAAGTTCGAAGTCCGGTGCGGTTGTGCCGACCTCCAGCATGTTGCCCTCCAGGCTGCGCGAAGCGCACGTACGGCCACCATAGCCATGGCTCCGGCCGCAGCCCGTAGCGGCGCGGCGTCATTCTTCGAGCTCTGCCCGCAACGCTTCGAGCAAGTCGTTGACCCGCGAGAGCTTCTCGGGCGGCAGGGCCACCAGTCGTCGCTTGTTCAGGAGGCGCTTCGTGCTGGACACCAGCCGCTGGGTCGCGTCCAGGTGGCTCCCCGCGCCCCTCTGAGCCAGCGCAGCCCGCCCAGCCCGCAACTCCGTGATCCGGCGGCGGATCTGGCTCAACGACAGGTCTTCGCTCATCGCCACGCTCAACAGACGCTCCCTGTCGTCCGGGTCGTTGACACGCGCTATCGCCTGCGCCTTCGTGAACGCCAGCTTCCCCTCGCGCACCGCGGCCAGCAGACTCTCCGGGAACTCCAGGATCGGCAACCTGTTGCTCACGAACGAACTGATGCCGAACCGGCCAAGGCGCTTGAACACCGCTTGCACCTTCCGCCGCTCGCCGTCGCTGACCTTCCGGCCAGTGATGCGGCCGCGCTCCTCGTTGTAGAGCGTCTGCAGGACCTGCGTGACCTCTCGTCGTCCGGCGTCCAGCTCCATCTCGAGTAGCCCCAGGACGGCCTCGGTCTCCTCTACGGCGTTCAGGTCCTCGCGCTGCAGGTTCTCGATGATCGCGATCTCGAGCGCCTCGCGGTCGTCTATGTCGACCACGATCGCAGGGATCTCGTCGAGCCCCGCCAGCGCAGCGGCTCGCGTTCGCCTCTCGCCCGCGACCAACTCGAAGCCGCCGCCCATGCGTCTCACGATCACGGGCTCGATCACACCCTTGTCCCTGATGCTGGCGGCAAGCTCGGCCAAGCCTTCCTCGCTGATGTGCTTGCGCGGCTGGCGATCGTTGAACCTGATCGCTCGCAGAGGCAACGTCGCTCCGCTCTCGACGGCCTCCTCTTCGGCCAGGCCGCCCAAGATTGCCTCGAACACCGCGGACCTGTCCACGGAACCGCGCTTCTTAGCCATCAGCCGACTCCCAGCGCCGTGAGGAGCTCGTCCGTGACGGTCCTGATCTCCATGTCCGCATCGCTCCCGGGAGCGTACACCGGCACCGGCACCCCCGCCACTTGCGCGTCCGAGTAGTAGGCCGGCCGGCTCCCGAGCGGCGTCGAGACCGGGGCGATGCTCACGAGTTGCCGGCCGATCGCGTCCAGGCTTTCCCGGTCATGACGCGTCCGCCTGTCGTGCTGCGTGAGCACGAAGAACTCCAACTCCAGCTTCGGCGCCGCCTTCCGGTACTCCCGAACCATCTTGATAACCGTCGCCAGCCCGTCGAGACCCTTCCTGTTGGTCGGCAGCGGCACTACTACTCCGTCCGCAGCCACGACCGCCAGCGCGGACAACTGACCCAGGCTCGGTGGCGGATCTATCAGCACGAAGTCGTAGCCTTCCAGCTTCCGCACCGCCTCCCGCAGCCGCACGACTCCCATGAACACGCTGAGGATCTCCCGCTCCAAGATCGCCACGTTGAGATGGCTGGGGATCAGCTCCATGCCGTGCACCCTCCGGGGGGCCGGCAATGCGAGCTCCAGTTCGTCAGTCTCCTCTTCGTCCGCAGCGCCCATCACACCCGGATAGATCGTTTCGGCGAGGTCCACGTCCTCCACACCCAGCCAACGTGTCAGGTTCGCTTGCGGGTCGACGTCCAGCAACAGAACGCGAAAGCCGCGCTCACCAAGGACGTACCCGACGTCGCGCACCGTGCTCGTCTTCGCAACGCCACCGGCATGATTGAAGAACGTCAGTACCCGCATCCAGGTCCACCGTTCACGAAGCGTGTCGTCTCAGCCGGAGGTCTCACGGTCGTGATTCTACCCGCGCCCCTCGACCGCCACGACCGGCCAGGCCCGTACGCCGGGACTGTGCCACTA
>DASVCK010000220.1:0-24628 GCA_036381675.1 Trueperaceae bacterium
GCTCATCCAGAACCCGTACGAGCAGGAAGCCAGGGAGAAGTGGGGCGACGCGGCAGTCGACGATTCGTACGGGCGCATCCGCCGCTTGCCCAAGGAGCAGCGCGAGAGGTTCCTCTCCGGAGTGGCCTGGGGCGAGGTGCATGCGCGGTTCGCGGAGCTGGCCGAGTCCGGTGCCAAGCCCGACGACCCGGCCGTACAGGAGGCCGTCGCCCAGCACATCGCGCTGGTGCGCGTCGCCTGGGACCCCGACCGCGAGGCCTACGAGGCCTTGGCCGACGGGTACGTGGCGGACAGACGGTTCGCCACTGCCATCGGCAACGAGGCCACCGTCGGTCTACTCACCGCCGCCATGAAGGTGTACGCGGCGCGGAACCTGGTATGAGCGCGAAGGGCCCCTTCTCAGGGGCCCGCTCGCCTATCCTCTCACCGCGACAGGCAGCTAAGCTCGGGCATGCCGGAGATGCGTAGGAGACCCATCGGCAGCCTCAGCGCCTCGGTGGTGGGCCTGGGCTGCAACAACTTCGGTGGCCGACTTGACGAGTCCGCCACCAGGTCCGTAGTCGACGCGGCGCTGGACGCCGGTGTCGACTTCTTCGACACCGCCGACACCTACGGCGCCACCAACAGCGAGACGTTCCTCGGGCGTGTGCTCGCGGGCAGACGCGACAAGGTCGTGCTGGCGACGAAGTTCGGCAGCAAGGTCGCAGAGGGCAAGCAGGGCGCACGACCCGAGTACGTGAGACAAGCGCTGCACGACAGCCTCAGGCGGCTCAGGACAGACCACGTAGACCTCTATCAGCTGCACAGGCCGGACCCCGAGACGCCCATCGCAGACACCTTGGGCGCTCTGGCCGAGCTCGTGCAGGAGGGCTCGGTGCGGGAGATCGGCTGCTCGAACTTCACCGCCGAGCAGATCGCCGAGGCCCAAGGGGCCGTCGCTGCCGGCGCCCCCGCGTTCGTGAGCGTTCAGAACGAGCTGAGCCTTCTCAGGCGCGAGGCCGTGGAGAGGGTACTGCCGGCCTGCCGCCGGTACGGTCTGGCCTTCCTGCCCTACTTCCCGCTGTTCAGCGGGCTCTTGACCGGCAAGTACCGGCGCGGCGCTCCGCTGCCGCAGGGCACGCGAATCACAGGCAACGAGCGCTGGGAACGTCACTTGACCGACGAGACCTTCGACCTGATCGAGCGGCTGGAGGCGTTCGCCCGCGAGCGGGGCAAGGAGCTCATCGACCTCGCCTTCGCCTGGCTGCTCGCCAAGCCCGAGGTGGCCAGCGTCATCGCCGGCGCCACCTCTCCCGCTCAGGTGGTCAGGAACGCCGAAGCCGGCCGTTGGGAGCTGAGCGCTGAGGACGCCCGGCTGGTAGACGAGATCCTGGCGAGAGCCTGAGTCAGAACCCAGTCGCCGAGAAGGTGTCGCAGGCGTTCGGGTCGCCGCCCCGGATCCCGGTCGAGAACCAGGTCATGCGCTGTTCCGAGGAGCCGTGGGTGAACGTCTCCTGGCTCGCGGTGCGGCCGGCCATGCCACTCAAGCGGTCGTCACCCACCGCGGCCGCGGCGTTCAGGCCCTCCTGCACGTCGCCGGGCTCGAGTATGCCCCTGGCCTCCGCCGAAGCGGCCCACACGCCGGCGTAGCAGTCGGCCTGCAGCTCGAGCGCCACCGAGAGCTGGTTGGCTATGCCAGGGTTGGCCTGCTGCGCCTCGTGCACCTGCGGCAGCGTGCCCGTGAGGTTCTGGATGTGGTGACCGATCTCGTGGGCCAGCACGTACGCCTGCGCGAAGTCGCCCGGGGCGCCGAAGCGCTGCCGCAGCGTGTCGTAGAACGACAGGTCGACGTAGACGCTGGTATCGAGCGGGCAGTAGAAGGGCCCCGCCGCCGCCGGGGCCACACCGCAGCCGGACTCGACGGCGTCCCGGTAGAGCACGAGCGTCGCCTCCGGGTACTGACCCTCGACCATCTGCGACCACGTCGCCTGCAGGTCGTCGAGCACGAACGAGACGAAGCGGACCTGGCCCTCCTCGGCGTTCAGCTCCTCCTGCGTGGGAGGCGACGTGCTGACCTGGGACGGACCACCGCCCAGTATCGACGTCAGGTCTATGCCGGTGACGAGGCTGATCACGTACACCAACAGCACCCCGCCGATCCCCAAAGGGATGCCCATCCGGGCCGGACCGGCGGCCCTTCTGTCGTCAAGGTTGCGGCTGCGGCCGCGGTCCTCCCACTTCACTAGGTGTCCTCCGTGGGGTCAGACCCTAGCACCTCTTCTCATGTGAGAAGCGAGACCTGCCTACCCGCCGCGCTACGTGTCACAGCGGCCCTCGGGATACCATCGATCGATGTCTGCACTAGCTTTCGGCCCACACGACGCGCGGTTCCTGCCCCTCGAGGGCACGCTGAACACCAGGGACCTGGGCGGGTTGCCGGCGGGCGGCGGACGCGTCACGCTGCCCGGCCGGGTGCTGCGTTCGGACGGGCCGGCCAGCCTCACCGACGCCGACCTGTCGCTGCTGTCCCGGCTGCCTCTCACGACTGTCGTCGACCTGCGGGGCAAGCGTGAATGCGAGCGCGAGCCCAGCCGGTTCCTCTCCCACCCCGGAGTGAACGTGCACAACGTCGAGGTCTGGTCGCATATCGACGCGGCGGGGCAGCATCCGACCGACCGGTTCGATATCACCGCCTTCTACCTGGCCGCCCTGGACCATGCGGGACCCGCTTTCGCCGAGGCCACGCGACTGATCGCGGACGCGCCCGGCGCCTCGCTGTTCCACTGCTCGGCCGGCAAGGACAGGACGGGCCTGTTAGCCGCTTTGTTGCTGGAAGCCGTGGGCGTTGACCGCGCCACCGTCCTCGAGGATTTCGCCCTGACCGAGGACCGGATCGGGCCGCTCAGGCAGCGGCTCCTCGACCAGGCGGAGAGAGACGGCGTGGCCCGCACGGAGTTCGTCCGGCTGCTCGGTGCCACCCCGGACCTCATGGCGCCCGCCCTCGACCACCTTGACGCCCGTTACGGTGGCGCCCTCCCCTACCTGAGCGGTATCGGGGTCAGCGAGGACACGCTGGAGAAGCTCGAGAAGAAGCTCGTCGGGCAAGGTTGAAGCCGGCGGCGGCGGACCGGAAGGCCGCGCCCATCAGTCCAGCGGCTTGAGGCCGCTGACGATGCGGTCCCGGTGCGGCTCGAGGAAGGGCGGCAAGACGATCTTCTCGCCCAGGGTCTCCATGTCCTCGTCGACGCCGAAGCCAGGGCCGTCCGTCGCGATCTCGAACAGGACGCCACCGGGCTCCCGGAAGTAGATGCTGCGGAACCAGAAGCGGTCCACCCAGCCCGAGTTGGGCACGCTCATCTCGGTAAGGCGGTCGAGCCAGGCCCGGTGAGTCTGGTCGTCTGGAGCCCGGAACGCCACGTGGTGCACGCCGCCCGCGCCCGGCCGCGCCGGCTCCAGGGCAGGCCGCACCGCCACGTGCAGCTCGGCATGCGGCCCTTCCGGACCCATCGAGTACACGTGGACCTGGTCGCCGGGCCCCTCGGGGTCCTCGTACGCGCGCACCGGCCGCATGTTGGTCACGTCGCGGAGCACGCTGTCGGTCGGGGGCAAGGACCTCACGGTCATCGTCACGGGCCCCAAGCCTCGCAGTTGGTGCTCGGGCGGCACCGGGCTCTCGTCCCACGGCTTCGGGGCCGGCCCCTGACCACCGTCGACCACCAGCGCCAACCTCTGTCCCTCTGGGTCCTCGAAGCGCAGCTGAAGCCGGCCGTCGACGGTCTCGATCTCGCCGTGTGGAACGCCCAGGTCAGCGAGCCTGCCCTCCCAGTACGCGAGCGTCTGATCCGAGGCGACCCTGAACCCGGTGCGGGTGATCGTATGGGAGCCCCTGCGCTCGGGAGGCACGGCCCAGTCGAAGAACGTGATGTCGGTGCCGGGTGAGCCGACGGCGTCCGCGTAGAACAGGTGGTACGCCGACACGTCGTCCTGGTTCACCGAGCGCTTGACCAGCCGCAGGCCCAGTACCTGCGTGTAGAACCGCTTGTTGTCCGCGATCCTGGCCGAAACCGCGGTCAGGTGGTGGAACCCGGTGAACCTCAGTTCGTCTGCCATGTGACGATCATGCGCCCTGTCCGTGGCCGCGTCGTGTCGGCCCCTGGTCCGCGCACCGGCGTGCCGTGCTGGTCCACCGGACGCTCACCAACCCAGCACGAGCGCGAAGACGAGGGGCGCGACGATCGTGGCGTCGGACTCGATGATGAACTTAGGCGTGTCGATCGCCAGCTTGCCCCAGGTGATCTTCTCGTTGGGAACGGCGCCCGAGTACGAGCCGTAGCTGGTCGTGGAGTCCGACACCTGACAGAAGTAACCCCACATGGGCACGTTCTCGCGGCGCAGGTCCTGGTGCAGCATCGGCACGACGCAGATGGGGAAGTCGCCGGCGATGCCGCCGCCGATCTGGAAGAAGCCCACCGAGCTCTCAGGCGCCACGCGCGCGTACCAGTCGGCCAGGAACGTCATGTACTCGATACCGGTCCTGACCGTGTGGACGTTCTCCACAGTGCCCTCGATGACGGCGGCCGCGAACATGTTGCCCGACGTCGAGTCCTCCCACCCAGGCACGACGATGGGCAGGTCCTTCTCCGCCGCCGCCAGCAGCCAGGAGTCCTTGGGATCGATCTGGTAGTGCTCCTCCAGCCGCCCCGAGCGCAGGATCCGGTAGAGGAACTCGTGCGGGAAGTAGCGCTCGCCCGCGCGGTCTGCCCTCACCCATTCGTCTCGCAGAGCGTCCTCCAGCCGCCGCATGGCCTCGCCCTCGGGTATGGCCGTGTCCGTGACGCGGTTGAGGTGGCGCTCGAGGAGCTGCTGTTCCTGCTGAGCGGTCAGTTCCCTGTAGTTGGGCAGGCGCTCGTAGAAGTCGTGGGCGATGAGGTTGAAGACGTCCTCCTCGAGGTTCGCGCCGGTGCAGCTGATGATCTGCACCTTGTCCTGCCTGATCATCTCGGCCAGGGAGAGTCCCAACTCGGCCGTGCTCATGGCCCCGGCCAGAGTGATCATCATGGCCCCGCCCTTCTCCAGGTGGGAGCTGTAGGCGTCGGCTGCGTCCACGAGCGTGGCGGCGTTGAAGTGCCGGTAGTGGTGCCTGATGAACTGGCCGACGTGTCCGTCGGGGACGGTCCTAGGTTGTGAGCGGACGGCGGAGGCGGTGCCCTGGTTCATGCCGCCATCGTAGGCGCCTGCCATGGCACGCGAAGTGTCTTCGGCGTTATCGTTCGGGAACCCACCCACGTCGCTCACTTCATCCCGGTGTAGTCCACTCGCAGCACGAGACGGGCAAATGAGCCTCCTACCAGGAACGAGAACGCTCAGCCACTGGCGAGTATCTGGTGCCGTCGCGGCCTGCCTCACACTGGTGTCCGCGCTGGCCGGCTGCGGTCCAGGGTCCACGCCGCAGCCGAACGACTCGACGCCGCCGGAAGTGGCGTCCAACGTGCCGGCTGCCGGCGACGACAACGTCTGGGTAGGCCAGCCCATCGCCGTCACTTTCTCCGAACCTCTGGACCCAGGCACCGTCAACGACACGAGCGTTCAGCTGGCCGGCAGCGGCTCGGTGGACATCGCCAAGACCCTGGCTCTGACGGGCAACACCCTGACGGTCACACCGGTGTCGACACTCGATCTCCCACAGACGCTGACCCTCAGCCTCACCGCTGGTATCCAGGACTTGGCTGGCAACCCACTGGAGCCGGCGACTTGGAGCTGGACGGTACCGTCCTGGCTGCGTCTCGGGGACGACCCGGTGCTCACGTACACCGGCGATTCCTTCGTGTACTGGCCGCACCTGGCGTTGGACACACATGACAGGCCGGTGGTGGCGGGCAACCGCGAGGAGTCCCCCCAGGCGCTCCTGCGCCGATGGGACGGCACGGCGTGGGTCGACATCCCTCCGCCCAACGGAGCCGACGGCAGCGGGTACATCCACGACCTCGCCATGGCTGTGGACGACCCCGTAGTGGCTTGGAGCGGGCGCTTCGAGGATGGCCCGGACAGCGACTTCTACGTCAGCCGCTGGGACGGTGAAGCTTGGACGCTCCTCGGTGGGGGCCTGAAGGTCGGCGACGTGATCCCTGAGGAAGCCGCGCTGGCCGTCACGAGCTCCGGGCTGCCGATCATCGCCTTCTCGCAGAAGGCCATGGGCGGCAACTCGCCTGCCGACCTGTTGGTAAAGCGCTGGACCGGCACCACCTGGCAGGCCCTCGGCGCCAAGCTGGACGTCAACGACGGCGCGGCCATCCAGGACATCGACATCGTTTTGGACGGCGATGACGACCCCATCGTCTCGTGGGGCGAGCGCTTCTTCGACGTCTCGTTCGTGAAAGCGTGGGACCCCACACTGCAGACATGGCAACTACTGGGCGGCGCCATCTCCACGTCGGAGCAAGCGCCCGCGATGGTGGTGCGCGCCGGCGGCGAACTCGTCGCTGCCGACAACGCGTCCGACCAGACGATCCGTCTCTTCCGGTACGCCGCACCCAACTGGGTCCCACTGGGCCCGGCGTTGAGGCGCGACGAGAGCCGCACAACGACCGATCCGTCGCTCATCGAGAACGCCGCCGGCGAGGTCATGGTCGGCTGGTCGGAGATCGGAGCAGCCGGCTCATCGGTAGAGGTCGCGACCTTGCGCGCCGGCGCCTGGGTGTTCACGGAGGACGCGATAACGATCAGCGCGCCGTCGGGGCTGTCGAACGTGAGCCTGGGGCTGCTGGATGGCGCGACCCCCGTGGTCGTCTACACCCTGTTCCGGCCGCACGACATTGGATTCGAGTTCGACAACGAGACCCGTTTCAGGCAGCACAACGAGTAAGCGCTTGACCATGTTCCAGTACCTCTCAGGCCAGCCGCCGGTTCGCAGCCGCTAGCGCTTCGTAGGCCTCGACGACAGCGGCGACATCGGGCTGCGCCGAAGCGTGGGTCACGACGGCCTTGACTTCTCCCACCGCGTTCGCCGGCGCGAAGCTCACGCCGCAGACCTCCAGCCACGGAGCGTCGCCCACGCTGTCGCCGATGCCCGCCACCTGTTCCGGCATCACGCCGATCTCGTTGCACAGCCACGCGAAGCCGGTGAGCTTCGACACTCCCGGCACGAGAACGTTCACGCAGTCGGTGGAGGGGTCGATCTCCAACTCGAGGCCCAGTCGCTCCAGCATCTCGGCTAGCTCTGTGGCCAGCTCCGAGAGGTCGCGGTCCGCCTGCCTAGGGAACACGCTCAGGCTGGCCACCTTGCCCGGCTGAAGCGTGAGGTGGTCGGTAGACTCGACGGCCTCGGCGAAGCGCCGGAGCGGTCCCCTGCCCTCCTCGGCGCGCGGGTCCAGCCAGTACCGGTAGGGGTGACGCGTGGCCAGGCCGACGCCGTTCTCGAACGACATGGGCAGGGTGATCGCGAGCGCCTGAGACAGCGCGTCCACGTACGCGTGCGGTCTGCCTGTGACCAGCGTCAGTGCCGGCACGGCAGGATCGCTGGTCGACGAGCGGCTCAGATCCGCCAGCCTGGCGAACGCCTCCAGGTCGTAGTCGGCATGACCGGCAGCAGCCAGACAGCCGTCGATGTCGCAAGCGAACACGCGGATGAGCGCGGGCACGTCCAGCCGCAAGGACCCCGGCTTCGTCACTCCGCCGGGAGCAACCAGAGCCCGGAAGGATCGAACGTGACCTCGACCTCGGCGCCGGGTGCCACGTCGTCGGGCCCGCCCCCGGAGATCGTCGCGAACAGCTCCTGCCCGTTCACCTCGAACCTGTACTCGGAGTGGTGGCCGAGGTAGGCGCCGATCCGGTAGACCGCGCGCAGCCCGGACTCACCGGACGCAGCGAAAGCGATCGCCTCGGGTCTCACCATCAGCGTCACCGGGCCGGCCGGCATGTCCTGCTCGTGCGGGATCCTGTGGCCCATCACCTCGACCATCGAACCGTCGTAGCGGGCAGGTAGGAAGTTCGCCGAGCCGATGAAGTCGGCCACGAACTTGGTCGCCGGCCGCGCATAGAGCTCGCGCGGCGTCCCTTGCTGCTCGATGGTCCCCTCGCGCATGACGACCACCCTGTCGCTGATCGCCAGCGCTTCCTCCTGGTCGTGGGTGACGTACACGGAGGTGATGTTCAGTCGCTGTTGCAGCTCCCTGATGTCGTCGCGGACACGCTTGCGCAGCTTGGCATCGAGGTTGGACAGCGGCTCGTCGAACAGGAGCACGCGTGGCTCGATGACCAAAGCGCGCGCCAACGCCACCCGCTGCTGCTGGCCGCCGGAGAGTGCCGTGGATGCCCTGTCGCCGAGATGCCCCAGCCCGACCATCTGGAGCGCGGCCGCCACCCTGGACCTCGTCTCCTCGGCCGGCCTACGTGCGACCTTCAGCCCGTAGGCGACGTTCTCGTAGACGCTCATGTGAGGGAAGAGCGCGTAGCTCTGGAACACCATCGTGACGTCCCTGAGGTAGGCGGGCAGGCGGGTGACGTCGTCGTCGTCCAGCCTGATCTCGCCCTCCGTGGGCCGTTCCAGACCGGCGATCATCCGCAGGATCGTCGTCTTGCCGCAACCCGAGGGCCCCAGCAGCGTGAGCAGCTCGCCCCTGGCCACGTCGAGGTCGACATGGTCCACGGCCAGGACGTCGCGGCCGAACCGCTTCACGAGGCCTCTGAGCCTGACGCTCGCCGCCCCTCGCCCCGAGGCCATCGTGGTCGCCGTCGGCGCTGCCACCGTCACGCGGTCACCTCCACCATCCGCGAGCCTACCCGCCGGGCAAGCGCCAGCACCAGCAGGATCACCAGCAGCATGGAGAAGATGAGCACCGTGCCCATGGCGGCCGCGCGCCCCAGCTGCCCCTGCTCGACCCAACCCAGCAGCAGCACAGTGGCGAGCTGGTTGCCTGGGCTCACGAGGAAGATGACCTGGCTCACGGCGGTGACCGCGCGCACGAAGGCGTAGACGAGGCCGGTGACGACTACGTTGATGAGCAACGGGAACAGGATGCGCCGCAGCGTGGTCCATGACCTCGCACGCAGCATCGTCGAGGCCTCCTCCAGGGACGGCTCGATCTGCGACAGGCCCGCCACCGCCGACCGGATCGCTACCGGCATGTTCCTGAACACGAGCGCGAGGATGATGATCGTCGCCGTGGAGGTCATCAACCACGGCCCGGTGTTGAACGCGAAGATGTACGCCACGCCCATGACGGTGCCGGGGGTGGCGAACGATAGCAGTGACCCGAACTCGATGAAGCGGCGGCCGAAGAAGCGCTGCCTGGAGACGAGGTAGGCGACCAGTAGCCCAAGCAGCATGGCCGGCACGGCGCTGATCGCGGCGACCCTCAGCGTGTAGAGGAAGACCGGCCACCCGGCCGTCATGAAGTCCTGGTAATGGCCGATGGTGAGCGTGTAGTTCACGCCCCACAGCTGCGTGAACGAGCCCAGGACGATGGACAGGTAGAGCGCGGCGACGGATACGGCCCACAGGGCTAGCACGGCGTTGAGAACGACCTCGAAGGCGCGCGGCAGCCGGGCGAGGGCGCCGGCTGTGGGCTTGCCGGTCACGGTGATGAACGAGGCGCCGCCCAGCCACCAGCGCTGCAGGAAGAACGCCAGCAGGACGAGCGCCAGCAGGGCCACGCCGTAGACGGCGGCCTCGCGTGGGTTGAAGCGCCCGGTCAGCGACAGATAGACCTCCTTGGCGAGGTAACGCCTGTTGCCGCCCAGCACGACGGGGTTCCCGAAATCGGCCAGCGACTCGATCATCGAGAGCAGGAACGCCGCGGCCAGGCCGGGTCGGAGGAGAGGCCACGTGATGGTACGCAGGGTGACAGCCGGCCGGGCCCCGAGCGTCTGCGCCGCCTCCTCGAGAGCCGGGTTGAGGGAACCGATCGAGCCGCGCAGCAGCAGGTACGCGACCGGCGTGAACGCCAGGATCTGCGCGATGGCCACGCCGGGGATGCCGTAGATCCAACTGGAAGATAGGCCCAGCACGTTGTAGGTGAAGATCCCGCGCCTACCGGCGAGGAACACCATCGCGAACGCGAGGATGAAGGGCGGCGTGATGATGGGCAGGACGCTGATGACGCCGAGGGAACGCCTCACGATCCCCGACCGTGCGCGCTGACCGAGCAGAGCGAACGCCAGGCCCAGCAGCGTGCAGGTGGGCGCGACGATCAGGACCACCGCCAGGCTGGTGGGCAAGGCGCCGCGCCCGTACACCAGGACCCCCAGCAGGAACCCGGCGAACGCCAGGCCGACCGTCATGAGGAGGACCCGTGCCGGCCGCGACCGCCTGAGCAGGCTCCACGCCAGACCGATGCCGGCGCCAACCAGGCCGTACCGCAAGGTCATCGCGCCCTCGTTCACCGGCGTGGCGGCGTTGTCGAGGACGAAGAACAGCGGGTGGCGCAAGGTGGCGACGAGCGCCGTGAGGTCGAAGCGGCCCGCCTGCCAGACCGCGCCGCGCAGGACCATGTAGAGCGGGTAGACGATGAAGAGCAGGACGAACGCCGAGACGAAGAGGATGCTCGCAGCGATGAACGGGTCGCCCTGGATATGGCCGCCTTCGGATAGCCCCACGCCTAGCGCCAGGGTCAGACCCAGCAGCGCCACCAGCGACCCCATGCCGAAAGGCGTGGCCGACAGCAGCAGCCAGCTCAGCAGGCTCAGGAAGGCGACCGAGGCCGTCAGCAGCACGACGTCGGCGCGGCGCGCCGTCGCCAGCGGCAACAGGCTGATGACCAGCGTAGCGGCGGTGGCCAGCAGCAGGACCCACCTGAGCGGACCGCCTACGGCGAGCGCGTACAGCTGCGGATCGAGCGTGAGGAAGGGGCGGTCCGGGCGCCCTACCGGCAGGGCGAGGAGCCCCGCCAGCGCCACCAGCGCCGGCAGCCAGGCTGCGCTGACACGGGCCCGAGCACGCTCGGTACCCGCCAGCGCGCCGGCCGACGTCAAGGCAGGGCGCCCGCTCGACGCGGGCGCCCACTATGGCCGTCTGAACTTGCCTGAAGGTTCACTCAGGCGTGCTCCTGAACGCTTTCCTTAGCGCGGCTGCGAGAAGATCTCGTTCGTCCAGCGCCCCACGAGAGCGTCGCGGACATCCGGGCTGCCGAAGCGGTCGAAATCGTAGTCGATGAGGTTGATCGAAGCGAGGTCGGGGGACGACTCCGGGACCGGGGTGTTCACGTTGGAGGGCAGCTGGAACGACTCGCCCTGCTGGGCGGCGATCATCTGCGCCTCGGGCGTGAGGGCCCACTCGATGAACTGGATGGCGGCGTCGCGGTTGGGGGCGCCCTTGATCAGGCTCAGGCCGCCGATCTCGTAGCCGGTACCTTCGGAGGGCGCGTAGACGGTGAGCGGGAAGCCTTGCAGCGCGAACTTCACGCCGTCGTGCATGAACTGGATCGCGATGGCCACCTCGCCGCGCCCCGCCAGCTGGCCCGGGGCAGCGCCCGAGGTCGTGTACTGAGCGACGTTCGCGTGGATGCCTGCGAGGATCTCGAAGGCCCGGTCCTCGCCGAAGATCTGGACGAGGGTCGCGATGATCGTGTACGCGGTGCCGGAGCTGTTGGGGTCCGGCATGGCGATGAGGCCCTTGTACTGGGGATCCGTGAGGTCCTCCCAGCTCTCCGGCAGCGGCAGGCCGCCCAGGGCGTCCTCGTTGACGACGAAGCCGATCGCCCCGGCGTAGAGCGGGATGTACGTGCCGCCCACCTGGTCGATCAGGCTCTGGTTGAGGTCACCCCAGACCGTGGGCTCGTAGAACTCGGTGAGGCCCTCGCGCGAGGCGACGAGGTGCGGGTCACCCGTGCCGCCGAACCAGACGTCGAAGACCGGGTTGGCAGCCTCGGCGCGGATCCTGGCCAGGGCGTCCTGCGAGCTGAGACGGATGAACTCCAGATCGATGCCGGTGGCCTCCTTGAAGGCCGGACCCAAAGCCTCGCACCACGCGAGGTCAGGGCTGCAGAGGAGGTTCACACGCTGAGCGGCCGCGCTGCCCGCCAGGGCCAATACTGCGGCTAGGACCACTACGAGTCGCTTCATCACAACTCCTTCTGGCGCACGTGCCCGCTCCACCCTGGGGCGGCGCGCGGGGCCTGCGCCGGTTCTTGTACGACGTGCAGGGAGCCTAGCAGCAGCGTCTAGGACGTGTCAAACTCGCGACGCTTCATATTCGGAGGCGGCCGGCAGCCCTGCTCAAAGGCCGCCGCCCGAGTCCGCCAGCGCCAGCGCCTCGTCCAACGTGGGCATGAAGTTGGCGCAGCCGTGCTTGGTCACGACGATGGCGCCGCAGGCGTTGCCGAGCCGGGCGCTCCGCCGCCAGTCCCAGCCCCGTGACCGACCGTAGATCAGGCCGGCGGCGAAGGCGTCGCCGGCGCCGAGCACGTTGACGACATCTACCGGGAACCCGGGAGCTTCTATCGCCTCGCCCCCGGTGAGGACGCTGGCGCCGCGTGGACCGCGCTTGACGACGATCGCCTCCGGGTTACCTCGGGTCAGCAGGCGCCCGAGCGCGGCCTCGAGATCGCCCCTGACCACGGGCGCCGACACCTGCTGATGGGCGATCTGGACGTCGGAGCTGGACTCGAGGGCCGCCGCCCTGAACTCCTCCTCGGTCCCGATAACCACGTCGACCAGGGGCCACAGCGCGCGCACCGTGACCCCGTAGGCCCGCACGTCGTGCCACTGGTCGGCGCGGAAGTCGAGGTCAAGGTAGACGGTCCTGCCCGCCTCCGCCGCGATCTCCACAGCCCGGAAGGTCGCGCTGCGGGACGGCTCGACGGCCAAGCCCGTGCCGGACACCTCGAGCGCGCTCGACGACGCCACCGGGGCCGCCAGGACGTCGTCGATGGTCAGGGCGAAGTCCGCCGCGTTGTCGCGGTAGAAGACGAGCGGGAAGCGGTCCTCCTCGATGCCCAGAACCACCGCGCTGGTACGCCGTCCCGGCTTGCGCGGCACGAAGGTCGTGTTCACGCCCTCGCGCCCCAGGAACGCGAGCACGAAGTCTCCCACCTTGTCCTCACCCACGGCCGTGAGGAGGGCCGTGCGCAGGCCGAGCCGGCGGGCGCCGACGGCGATGTTGAGTGGGCTGCCTCCTACGTAGGCCGCGAAGCTGCCGATGTCCTCGAAGGCCGCGCCGATGTCGTTGGAGTACAGGTCGATCGAGCTCCGGCCCATCGTCAGCAGGTCTAGATCGATGCCGGACGACTGGGTCATGGCGCGCACCCAAGCACACCGGAGGGCGCCGCCCTCAAGCGTCGTCCCTGGCGGCTGTGCCGAGCGGCAGGCGCATCCGGCCCTCTCCGCCCTGCCAGCTGCCTCGCACCCACGCGAGATCGGGCTCGTCGCGAGCCTCCCAGGTGGCGTGGTCGCCCGCCAGGAAGTTCAGGTAGTAGCCGTCGTAGCCGGGCGCCATGGCCACGGGGTGGTAGCCGCGCCTGACCAGGACCGTGTCGCCGTCACGCACGACGACGACGTCGTCGAGCTCCCGGGCGTCGTCGTAGAGGCGCTGCAAGGCGAAGCCGTCCCCAGGGGCGATGCGGTAGTGATAGACCTCGTCGAGGTCCACCTCCACGCCCGGCACGTGCTCGTCATGCCTGTGTGGCGGGTAGCTCGACCAGTTGCCTGAGGGCGTGTAGACCTCCACGCACAACAGGTGCTCGGCGTCGCCCGGGTCCAGCACGTGCGAGATCTGCCGCGTGACGTTGTGACCGCCGCGGATCTCCACCTTCACCGCCGCCGGCGGGATGAAACGCGGCTGCAGGCGCCCCGTCGCCGGTGCGGAGCCTATGCCGAGGACCACGTCGGTAGCGGCACGCATGCCGCAACGCGTGCCCGGCGGTGCGTAGATCGCGTGGGGCAGACCCGCGAAGACGCTCGCACGCCCCTCCACGGACCTCTCCTCACCGGCCAGCTCCAGCACTCCCGACCCGCTCATCACGACGACGCAGGTCTCCCTGCCCGGCTCGACGCGTTCGTAGCGCTGGCCAGCTCGCAGCGTGCGGACCTCGAAACCGAGATGGCCCCACCCCGCCGACTCCGGGGTGACCAGGACGTCACCCCCGCCCCCGGGCGCCCGGGGCGCGACGTGCCGCTCCCGCGCGGTCGCCGCGCCGGTGCCGCCGCCTGCTAGGCTTCCGACCTCGCTCACAGGCCCAACCTCCCCAGCGTCTCGCGGTTCCTGAGGGCGCTCTCGGCCGGTGTCCCCATGCCCGGGATGACGTCCTGCTCGACCGTCAACCAGTCGTCGTAGCCCTCCGCCATCAGGAACGAGAGGATGCCCTCCAAGTCCACGCTGCCCTCCCCCAGCTCGCAGAAGACCCCGGCGGCGATCGCCTCGGTGTAGGAGAGGCCCCGCGTCCGGCACGTCTGCGCGATGCCCGGATGGCAGTCTTTGAGGTGGACGTAGGGCACCCGGTCCCAGAACCGCCTCAGCCCGTCTAGCGCCAGGCTGCCCTTGCCGTGCCCCTCGACCGGCTCGTCGTGAACGCCGCAGCCGTACGTGTAGTGCCCGGTGTCGAACACCAGGTCCACCAGCCCGGCCCTGGTTCCATCGAGGAAGCGCGCTATCTCGTCCGGAGTCTCGACGAAGGCGGCGCAGTGGTGATGGAAGAGCGTCCTCAGGCCGGTCTCGCCCTCCACCAGCCTGGCTACCTCCTCGGCGTTGCGGGTGAGCACCGCGAACTCGTCGCGCCCCAGCCCGTCGGCAGCCGTGACCCTCCCGGCGATCTCGGTCCGGCGCGGGTCGCCTCGCGTCTCGTCCGCCAGGATGAAGTACGGGGGACGACCGGCCCCCTGTGTGTCGGCCAGCGCCGATAGGTGCCCGGCCACGGCCAGGATCCGCTCCCTGCGCTCGGCGACGACCCCCGGACGCCTCAGCGGCATGCCTTCGAACCCGCCCAGCATGACGAGCCCGCGCCTCTTGAGCTCCGTCCTGAGGACGTCAGGGTCGCGCGGCATGTACCCGAGGTCACCCAGCTCGGTGCCTATGAAACCGGCGGCCGTGAGCTCGTCGAGCATACGGTGCCACGGCACGGTCTCGCCGAAGCCCTCGATCGTGCCCCACGAGCACGGCGCGTTCGCCACACGGATGCCGCCGACCGGCGCGACCCTGCCAGATGTGCTCATGCCGTCATCCCGGAGGCACCGACGCCCACCTCGCTGACGAGCACCCGCCGACCTTCGTCGAGGCTCAGCTGGGCCGCCTCGGCCACCCGTAGGGACTCGATGGCGTCGCGCGCACCCGGACGCGGCTCCCTGCCGGCCGACACCGCGGCCGCGAACGCCTCGAGCTCGCGCCGGTAGGCCTCCTTGAAGCGCACCAGGAAGTGCCCGTAGAAGTCTCCGCTCACGCCGCCAGGGCCGTAGCGCCACACCTTGGTGGCGCGCTCGTCCTCCGCGACGAGCTTGCCCAGCGCCCCGTGGACCTCGAGGCGCAGATCGTGGCCGTATGTGGTCCGCCGGGAGTTGATGATGGTGCCCAGGGCCCCGGACTCGAACTCGAGGGTCACGACGCTGGTGTCCACGTCGCCTTGCCTCCTGAACCGCTCGTCGACGAGCACCCGACCCAGTGCGGTCACCGCAGTCACCTCCCCGGCCACGAAACGCGCAGCGTCTATGTCGTGGATCACGCTGTCGCGGTAGAACCCGCCCGATACCGCGACGTACTCTTCCGGCGGCGGCGCCGGGTCGGTGGACTGGCTGCGGAAGAGCTCGGCGTTCCCGATCTCCCCGGCGGCGACCGCCCTGGCCACCTCGGCATAGGCAGGGTCGAAACGGCGGTTGAAGCCGATCTGGAAGGGCACCCCCGCAGCAGCCACCGAGCCCAGTGCGTTCACCGTGTCGGCCAGCGTGCGGGCCACCGGCTTCTCGCAGAAGATCGGCTTGCCCGCTGCGGCGGCGGCCAGGAGCTGCTCGGCATGACGGTCGGTGGGCGAGGCGATGACGACCGCCTCGACGTTCGGGTGTTCCAGAGCCTCCGCGAGGCTGTTCGTGGCGGCGGCGACGCCGCGGGCTGCGCGCTGGGCCGCCGATAGGTCCGTGTCGACCACGGCGACGAGCCTGGCCCCCTCCACCGATCCGAGCAGGTGCGTGGCATGCAGCGCGCCTATGCGGCCGGCGCCCACGACGGCCACTCCCAGGGATGCGCCCCGCGCCGTCACCGGTCTTCCCCTTCCCCTTGGGTGGGTCTGACGCGGTGCTCGACCGCCTTTCCGACCTCCCGCTCGTAACGCCTGCGGGCCTCCCTGACGCCGGCCTGGCCGGACACCTCCGCGACGGGCACGTCCCACCACGAGTCGTAGGAGCCCACGCGCGCCTCGGGGTCGACGCGCACGACGATCACCGTCACGCCCTTCGCGCCCCTCGCCGCGCTCAACGCCTCCGACAGGTCCTTGCCGGAGTGCACCTCGACAGCGTGCGCTCCCAGCGAGGCCGCATGGGCAGCGAAGTCGACCGCCACCACGGGGCCTTCGAGCCTCCCGCTGCCTGGGTCGCGATGCCTGAGCTCGTTCGCGAACGACGGCGAACCCACCGAGCGCTGCAGCCCGTGTATCGACTGGAAGCCCTGGTTGTCGACCAGCACGACGGTGAGGTCGATGCCCTCGGCGACGGCCGTGACGATCTCGGAGTTGAGCATCAGGTACGAGCCGTCGCCGATGAACACGACGACCTCGCGCTGGGGCTCGGCGAGCTTCACGCCTATGCCTGCCGGCAGCTCGTAACCCATGCATGAGAAGCCGTACTCGACGTGATAGGCGCGTGGGTCCTCCGCACGCCACAGCTTGAGCAGGTCGCCCGGCATGCTGCCGGCAGCGTTGATCGCCGTCGCTCGCCCGCCGAACGCGTCGTTGACCCGGCCGATAACCTGAGCTTGCGACAGGCGGTGTTCCGGACCGCGGGCGCTCTCGTCCCCGTCGCGTTGCCTGATAGGGCCATCGGTCCTGAGGCGCTCGACCTCTTCCAGCCAGGCCCGCCGCGACGCGGCCACCTCGGCGGCGAACCCGTCCTGGGTACGCCAGCCGGCCAGCGCCTCCGTGAGCGCCTCGAGTCCGCGCCGCGCGTCCGCGACGATGGGCAACGCCCCCACCTTGGCGGCGTCCCCTGCCGCGACGTTGAGCGCGACGAACCGCACTCCGGGAGCGGCGAACGCGGTCATGGAGGCCGTCGTGAAGTCCGACAGTCGGGTGCCGACAGCCAGGACGACGTCCGCCTTGGCGGCGAGGGCGTTCGCGGCGCTGCCGCCGTTCGCGCCCACCGGTCCCACGTTCCACGGGTGGTCCCAGCGCAGTGCGCCCTTGCCGGCCTGCGTCTCGGCGACGGGCACGCCATGCCGCTCGGCGAAGGCGGCAAGCTGGGCGCTGGCCTCGGCGTAGATGGTGCCGCCGCCGGTGACGACCAGGGGCCGGCGCGCTCCTCTAAGCAAGCGCGCTGCCGCGGACACCAGCTCGGGCTCCGGCACCGGCCGGGGCACGTGCCATACGCGAGGCTCGAAGAGCTCGGCCGGCCAGTTGTGGGCTTCGGCCTGCACGTCCTCCGGCAGGGCGATCGTCACGGTGCCGGTCTCGGCCGGGTCGGTGAGGACCCGCATCGCCGCCGGCAGCGCGGACACGAGCTGCTCGGGGCGCTCGATGCGCGCGTAGAAGCGGGACACGGGCACGAACGAGTCGTTGACGCTGACGTCGTGGTGCAGCGGGTGCTCGAGCTGCTGCAGGACCGGGTCCGGTCGCCGCGACGCGAAGATGTCGCTGGGCAGCAGCAGGACGGGCAGGCGGTTGATGGTGGCCCCCGCCGCGGCGGTCAGCATGTTGAGGCTGCCCGGGCCGATGGACGCCGTGCAGGCGAACGTCGCCAACCGGCTGGCGTGGCGCGCGTACGCCGCCGCCGCGTGGACCATCGCCTGCTCGTTCTGAGGGCGGTACGTGGGCAGGTCCAGGTCGTCACCCAGCTCCTCGAGCGCCTGGCCCAGGCCGGCCACGTTCCCATGCCCGAAGATCGCCCACACGCCGGGCACGAGCCGGCGCCTGCGACCGTCGCGCTCGCTGTGCTGGGCGGCCAGGAACCGCACCACGGCCTGGCCGACCGTGCTCTTCACAGTGGACACGGCACATAGCTACCACACCGGGAGCCCGCTGCCGCCTCCGCAGAAGCCCGCCGCGGGACCGCGTTGACCGGAGTAACGTGACGGCGTGCCGATCAGGGACGAGCTCATCGAGAGGGCGGTCAAGCAGCTGGCCGCCGCCTTCGCAAGGCTCATCACGGGCCGAGCCGCGAACGAGCTCACCGACGCCGAGGCGGGCGCGCTGCGAACGGAGATCGCCGAGCTCTACCGGCGCTTCATCGGCACCAGCTCCGACCTGGTCAAGAGGCTGTCGACCGAGGACCTGCTCGGCGTGCTCGGCTCCGCCGGGTACGTAGACGGAGAGCGCGCCTACCTGTTGTCCGCGCTCCTGGAGACCGAGGCCCAGCTGGAAGTGGCGCAGGGAGCTCTGCCGCACGATCCAGAGGTGGCCTCACTGCGCGAGCGCTCCCTCGACCTGGCGTTGGAGGCCGGCATCGAGGAGCTGGGGGAGCCGGACCTGCCGGCCCGCGTCGAAAGGCTGCTCGGCGTCGTGCCACGGCACGCGAGGAACGGCCCGACGTGGGAGCGGCTGGTCTGGTTCTGGCAGGCGCAGGGCAAGTTGTCCAAGGCGGAGGACGCCGTCTTCGAGTGGTTGGACGAGGTCGAGGCCGGCAGCGGCGACGCTGGACACCTGCGCGCGGTGGCCGAACGGCTCTACGGCCACCTCGGCGAACTCGACGACGACGCTCTTGCGAGCGGCGGGCTGCCTCGCGAGGAGCTGGCAGAGGGCAGGTCGGAGGTGCTGGTCAGGCTGGCGGGCGTGCCGGGCTGAGGCTCAGCCGGCGACGGCCGGGGCGGTGCCACGACGGAGTATCAGGAACAGCAGCGGCAAACAGCCGATGGCGCCCAGCGTGCCCATCGTGCCGTACCCGGCACGGGCCATGACGAGGCCGCCCAGCATGGCCGCGGACGCGGCAGCGCCACCCACCAGCAGGTCGTTGAAGCCCTGCATCCTCCCCTTCTCCGACGTCGTGAGGGCATCGGAGAGCATCGCCGAGCCCGAGACGTAACAGAGGTTCCAGCCGAGCCCGAGCAGGAAGAGGGCGAACGCGATCGGGAGCACGTTCGGAGACAGCGGCGCGACGACGCATGAGGTCAGCAGCAGCACGGCCCCCGCGGTCGCGACCGGCCTGCGTCCCCATCTGTCGGTCAGCCAGCCGGAGATGACGGAGAAGGCGAACATGCCCATCGTGTGGCTCGAGAAGACGAGCGAGATGCTCGCCAGGGAGTGGTCGTGACCGTGCATGTGCAACGAGGTCATCTGCATCAGGCCCACCATGACCATGTGAGCCGTGACGACGCTTATCACCGCCGTGCGCACGCGCACGTCCCCGAGCATCTGCCTCACCGTGCGCGGGGCGGCCTCCTCGACGTCGCCCCTCTCGAGCGCTCCCAGCGCCGCACCGATGTCCCTGGGCTCGGGCCGCAGGAAGGTGAAGAGCACGCCGGCGGTGAGGAGGAAGCCGAGGGCAGTCGCGATGTACGGACCGGCGATCTCGCTGAAGCCCAGGGAAGCCATGAAGCGTCCGGTGGGCGCGACGAGCGCCGGTCCCACGACGCTGCCCACGGTGCCTCCCAGCACGACCGTGGCGATCGCCTTGGCGCGGTGCGCGCGCGGCGTGACCTCCGCCGCCACGAAGCGGCCCAGCTGCACCGCGGCGTTGCCCGAGCCGGAGACAGCCAGCCCCAACAGGACGACGAGCAGGTTGCCCATGGCCACGCCCACCATGGCGAGCACGGCACCCGCCGCCCCGGTGAGAAGCGCGGTCGACAGCGCGCCGCGGCGTCCGAGCCTGTCTGACAGCCGGCTCCACACGAGGGAGCCGACGGCGATCCCCACCTGGTTCACGGCGGAGGGCAGACCGGCCAGCGAGGTCAGCCCCGAGAGCTCGGCTCCCACGATCGCAGCCACCGTGGCGGCTGCCACGGTGCCGGCCGACCCCAGGCTCTGGCTGATGAGCAGAGCGCCCGTGATGCGCCGCGCCTGCCTGCGCCGCACCTCTTCCCTCGGCACTGAGGTCGCCGTAGGCGCCAGGATCACGCCGGCCTCTGGGGAGTCCACGCCCGGCAGACTACACCCGCCGGCGCCCGGTCTTTCAGGGCGACCCGGGCCCGCGTCAGGCGCCCTGCGGCCTGAGTACGTTCCGGCTGGCGAAGTCGCGGACCTCGCCGATCAGCTCCTCGACGATGTCCTCCAGGAACAGCACGCCCTCGGGTCCGCCCTGGCCCGACACCACGGCCAGGTGAGCGCCGGACCTACGCATGTCCTGCAGCGCCATCTCGGCCTCGTCGTCGGCGCCGACCGAGGCCAGCCGCCGCACGTTGCGCTCCGGCAGGGGCGAGTCCAGCGCGGCGCCGGTGAGGGCGATCACGTCCTTGAAGTGCACGTACCCCACCATCTCGCCGCCCTCGCCCGTCAGCACGTAGCGGGAGTGCCCGTAGCGGGCGACGGCGTCCTCGACCTGCCTGGGCGTGACCTGGCGCGGCAGCGTGACCAACACCTCCATGGGCACCGCCAGGTCGCGCGCCGTCTTGGACGTGAACTCGAACGCCTTGGTGACGGTGCCGCTGACGTCGCGGAAGAGCCCTGCCCGCTGGGACTCGGCGACGATCGAGGCCACCTGGTCGAGCGTGAACGCCGACGTGGCCTCGCTCTTGGGCTGTATGCCCAACAGTCGCAGGAACGCGTTGGCCGTGCCGTCGAGGGCCCTGATCACCGGCCGCACCAGTCGTGCCAGCGCGACGAGCGGTGGAGCGAGCAGCAGCACCGACTGGCTGGGCCTCGAGAAGGCGATGTTCTTGGGCACCATCTCACCCAGGGTCACGTGTAGGAAAGAGACCAGCGCGAGGGCCACGGCGAAGGACACGCCGGAGGTGACGTTGGGCGCCAGGCCGAGGGCGTTCAGCGGGCCTTCCAGAAGGTGATGGATGGCCGGCTCCGAGAGGTTGAGTATCAGCAGCGAGCACACGGTGATGCCGAGTTGCGAGCAGGCCAGCATGAGCGTGGCGTGCTCCATGGCCCACAGCGAGACCTTGGCAGCGGCGTTCCCGGCCCGGGCCAACGGCTCTACCTGAGCGCGCCTGGCGGCCAGCACCGCGAACTCGGCCCCCACGAAGAACGCGTTCGCAGCCAGCAACAAGACGAGCCAGACGATGCCCCACCAGGCGCTCACGCCTCCGTGTCACCGCCTTGTCGCTCGAGCGGCGCCGGCACGAAGCGCAGCCTGTCCACGCGCAGGCCGTCCATGCGCACGACGACCAACTGGCCGCCCGGCACCGCTACCACGTCGCCGCGCTCCGGCACCTTCTCCAGCTCCGCCATCACGAAGCCGCCCAGCGTGTCGTAGTCCTCGTCCTCCGGCACGTGCAGGCCGACGCGCTCCTCGACCTCGTCGAGGCGCAGCATGCCCGGCAGCGTCCAGGAGTCGTCCGGCCACTGCCTGACGCCGACGTCGGGCCGGTCGTGCTCGTCGGCCACCTCGCCGATCAGCTCCTCGACCAGGTCCTCGAGCGTGACGACGCCGGCTGTGCCCCCGTACTCGTCGAGCACGACAGCCAGCTGGCCGCTGCCCCTCAGCTCACCCAGGAGCACGTCGACGGTCTGCGTGTCAGGCACGTAGCTGGGCTCGCGCATCAGCTCGCTCACTCGGGTCCGGGTGCGCTCCTCCCGCTGCACGCCGAGAGCGCCCTTGACGTGCACCACCCCGATGATGTCGTCCACGCCGGTTCCGGTTATCGGGAAGCGCGAGTGACCGGTGTCGCGCGACAGCGCCACCACGTCGGCCGCCGTGGCGGTTGACGGCAGCGCCGTCATGCGCGTGCGCGGGGTCATCACGTCTCCGGCCGTGTACTCGGCGAAGTCCAACGTCCGCGTGAGCAGCGTCGCCGCGCGCGGGTCCAGGCTGCCCTCGCTGGCCGAATGCTGCACGAGGCTCGCCAGTTCCTCGACCGTGCGAGCCGACGACAGCTCCTCCCGCGGCTCCACGCCGAACGCCCTGACCACGGTGTTACTGAACCCGTTGAGGAGCCTGACCACGGGCCCGAACACCGTCGTGAAGCCGATCTGGAACGGCGCCACGATCTTCGCCGTCACCTCGGGCAGGGCCAGGGCCATGTTCTTGGGCACCAGTTCCCCGAAGATCATCGAGAGCAGCGTCGCCAACGCCACCGCCAGCACCGTCGCCACGAGCCTGCGCACGTCGCCGGGTAGCCCGACCGCCTCCAGGGGGCCGGAGAGCAGGCGCGAGACCGCAGGCTCCATCGTGTAGCCGGTCAACAGGGTCGTCAGCGTGATGCCCAGCTGGGCGCTCGACAAGTGGGTGGACGTGTGCCGCAGCGCGGCTATCACCGCGCCCAAGCCGTTCTCCCCGCGCTCGCTCCGCGCGCTCAGCAGCGAGCGGTCGAGGTTCACGAGGGCGAACTCCGACGCCACGAACAGCCCGGTTCCGACTGTCAACAACAGGCCGAGGCCGAACAGAAGCCAATCGCTCATAGGCCCGCGGCGTACCCCCTTGGGGTGAGGCCCGTCGGTCGTCGGCCGTGCCGCCGCCGCGGACCCGAAGTGTCGGGATACATGTTGCGAGCGAGTATACAGACCACCCCGGCCGCTCGCTCGGGCCGGGGTGGTCTCGTCGGACGCCTCACGTTGCCGGCGTCATACGTCGTCTTGTGATCGCTTCTCTGGGAAGCTTCCTCCGGACGCCTGGGTCAGAGATCCGGCGAGTTCGGGACCAGGGGGTCGTCGAGCGGGGCGGGCTGGTTGCCGTCGCCGGGCTGGTCATCGCCGGCGTCGTTGCCGAACGGGTCCTGGCCGGCGTCATCGCCGCCGTCCAGGGCGTCGTCCCCACCGTCCAGCGCGTCGTTGGCGCCGTCGTTCAGGTCGTCCACGCCGTTCTGGATCGCGTCGCCGGCATCATCGACGCCTTCCCGCACGTCGTTGCCGAGCTGGTTCAGGTCGTCACCCAGGCCGGGCTGCTCGCCCATGGGCGCCAGCGGGTCGTTCCCGGGCGTGACGTCGCCCGGCGCCGGGGTCTCGTCGAGGTTCTCCTCAGCCTGCTCGTCCGCCAGCTGCTGGCTGACCTCGGTCAGCATGTTGCGTGCCTCGCCGACGTCGTCACGTACCTCGCGCACCTCGCTGATCAGCATCGCGGGCTCTTCGTTCTCGTCCGCGGCGCTCAGATCCATGAGCCGTTGCTCGACGTTGTCGAGGCGGTCAGCGACCTGCTGGATCTGGTCGCGAATGGCCGCCGCGTCCTCGGCGGACATGCCGCCGTCGTTGGTATCGCAAGCCGCGAGCGCGATCACCATGGCCGGAGCCATCAGCAGCGCGAGCCACCTGCTTCTACCCGGTCGTCCGTCAATTGCCCTCGTCGTCACGTTCATTGTGGCCTCCCTCGTGAGGTCGCCGGGCGCTAGCCCGCTCTAAGGCGACAGGGGTCTTCGACCACGCCGAAGATCGCCTGGCCACACCGTGCACCAGCCCCTGTGAGAAGGCCTTCCCAGGTCGTGAGACGCCCTTAACGCCCCGCCCATGCCGGTCTCGTCTCGCTCTTATCGACCTAATCTAGGGTTCCGGGGTCCGCGTGTAGCGCGCGAACCGGGCGTTCATCTAAGCGCCGCCCGCTTCGTACGGTCGTAGATTCTCGTCATGTCACGCCAGCAAGGCGGCGCCCGGATCGAGGTACGCGCGCTGGGTCCGGCCGACTGGCCCGCAGTCAGACGCGCCTACGAAGAGGGCATCGCGACGTCCCAAGCCACGTTCGAGGTGGCCGCACCGGGTGACTACGAGTCGTGGTCGACGGCCAGGCTCGAGGTCTGCCGCTTCGTCGCCCACCCGCAAGCCGACACCAATGACGTGCTCGGGTGGGCGGCCCTCTCCCCTGTGTCGAGGCGTCCCGTCTACCGCGGCGTGGCCGAGGTCGGCATCTACGTCGCGGAGCGCGCGCGGGGCCAAGGCGTCGGGCGGGCGCTGATGGGGCGACTGATCGAGGCGTCGGAGGAAGCGGGCATCTGGACGCTGCAGAGCTCGGTGTTCCGCGAGAACGTGGCGACGCGACGCCTGCACGCCGAGTTCGGCTTCAGGGAGGTGGGATACCGCGAGCGTATCGGCCTGCACCACGGCGTGTGGCGCGACACGCTGCTGCTGGAGCGCCGGAGCGAGGTGACGGGCGTTTGACGGCCGAGCTTGAGCGCGTGACTCAGTTGAGGGCGTCGCGGAACGCCTGCGCGAGCGCCGCGGAACTGGCGTCGCCGCGCGCCAGCAGGATGCCGGGTCGGCCCAGCGGCGCCTGCAGGTCGACCCGCCGCCCGTCGCCCGCCTCGTGGGCGGAGCCTCCGAAGGGATCGAACCACTCGCCGCTGCCCGCCGGCAAGTAGGCGCTGGCCGTGACCCTGCCCTGGTGCATGACGGGCGCCACCAAGACCGACCGGCCGAGGAAGAACTGGCCGCCCGCCGTCAGGGTGGCCAGGTCCTCGGGGTACGCGAGCCACGGGTGACGCACCAGTGGCAGCCCGCGG
>DASVCK010000221.1:0-9699 GCA_036381675.1 Trueperaceae bacterium
TGACGGTGCGCGAGCTCGTGTCCCAAGGCCGCTACCCGCACCAGAGCCTGCTCAGGCAGTGGTCGGAGCGGGACGCCGAAGCCGTGGCATGGGCGCTGGATACCACGAGGCTGAATGGCTTGGCCGAGCGGCCGCTCGACACGCTGTCGGGAGGTCAGAAGCAACGCGCCTGGATCGCCATGACCCTGGCACAGGAGACGCCGGTTCTGCTCCTCGACGAACCGACCACGTACCTGGACATGGCCCACCAGGTCGAGATCCTCTCCCTACTCGACGAGCTCAACGAGCGCGAGGGACGCACCATCGTCATGGTCTTGCACGACATCAACCAGGCCTGTCGCTACGCCCACCATCTGGTGGCGATGAAGGACGGCGCTGTCATCGCCCAGGGCGACCCGCGCGAGATCGTGGATCACGGCCTGGTCTGCGATGTCTTCGGCATCGAGTGCAGCGTTGTCAGAGATCCCGTGAGCGGCACCCCGTTATGCCTGCCGCAGAGCTGCCCTCTGCGGTTGCTGCGGGCGGAAGCCTAGGCGCGAACCTAGGCGCTCCGCCGTGACCCTAGCCGCAGCAGCCACCCGCGAGCACGGGGATCTCATGCTCATGGCGGTCCTCGCTTCCAGACGCATCCGCCGCGATCTGTGGACCGCAGCAGGCGGCGTCGGTCCCAGGTAGGTTCGAGGAACACACGCCGGTCTCGGGAAGAACGAGCTCCACCCGCCGTGCCGCCGCCACGTCTCCCGCAAGGAAGGCGACGACCGATCGCACCTGCTCGTACCCGGTAAGCATCAAGAACGTCGGCGCGCGACCGTAGCTCTTCATCCCGACCGCGTAGTAGCCGGGCTCGGGATGCGCGAGCTCGGCCTCGCCGTGAGGGGGGACGGTGCCGCACGAGTGCACGTTCGGGTCGATGAGGGGCGCCAGCCTGACGGGCGCCTCGGTGATGGGGTCGAGGTCGAGCCTGAGCTCGCGGGTCATCTCCAAATCTGGGCGGAAGCCGGTCGCAGCCACCACCTCGTCGATCACCAGGCGTCGCCCGTCGGCGGCCACCACGGCCAGGCCGTCCTCCGTTTGGTCCAGCCGATCGACGAAGAAGCCAGGGAGAAGCTCGACCCCGCGCCGTGCTACGAGGGCGCGTGCCCGCTCGCCTAAAGCGCCGCGCTCCGGGAGCGCGTCATCGTCACCACCACCGAACATCTGACCGGGTTCGCGGCGCCTGACGGCCCAGAGGACCTGCGTGCCGGGTACCTCCTCGGCGAGGGCGGCGAGGTCGATCACCGCGTTGAACGCCGAGTGCCCGCTTCCGACCACCAACGTCCGCCGAGCGGCGTAACGCTCCCTCTCGCACCCCAACACGTCGGGGACGCCGTAGCGGACGTGGCCCGCATTCTCGGCCTCCCCTGCGGCGTGGACGCCCCCGGCACCGAGCGGATTGGGCGTCATCCAGGTGCCCGTAGCGTCGATTACGGATCTGACCTTGAGTCGCACCTGCCCCTGCGGGGCCTCGGCCACTACCAGGAACGGCGCCCGCTCTCGGCCTCCGGTCTTCAGTCGGTCGTAGCCAACGCGCGTCACGGCGGTGACGCGGTGTCCGAAGCGGAGCATCGGGCCGATCTCGGGCGTGGCGGCCAGAGGTTTCAGATAGCCCGTGACAAGCTCGGCGCCGGTCGGGTGGGCGTCCGGGTCGGGGGGACGCCAGCCATGGCTCTCGAGCAGGGACTTGGCCGCCGGGTCAACGAGGTAGCGCCAGGGCGAGAACAACCGCACGTGACCCCACTCGCGGACGCTACTTCCTACGACGCCTCCGGCCTCGAGGACAAGCGCGCGAAGGCCGCGTGCGTGCAAATGGGCCGCGGCGGCTAGGCCCACGGGCCCCGCCCCAAGCACTGCGATGGGCAGGTCTTCGTTGGCGGCGATGCTCATGCTGGGTCTCCTCGTGCACCATCCATCGATGGTCGTGGATGCGTAGCGCTGCGCGGAGCATAGATGACATATAGACGACTGTCAATGTCAAGTCGGTCTATGTCAGGATCGCGGCTGCCAAGCCGATCGACTTCACGGCCGTCGCGGGCGCTTCGGGTCGCACCACCCGGCATGGACAGCCTGCATTCACATCGATTAGCATCGATGTCGTGACGGCCATGCCGGACCGGCTCAGGCTCCTGGGCGACCCCACCCGCTTCAAGATCCTCGGGTTCCTGGCCGACCCCTCTTCCGACTGCTGCTCGACAGGCGTCGGCGTTTGCGCCTGCGACATCGAGGCGTTCCTCGGCCTCTCCCAACCCACAGTCAGCCACCACATGAGACAGCTCGTCGACGCCGGTCTGGTGCGCGGCGAGCGACGCGGCAGGTGGGTGTACTACGAGCTATCGCCTGGCGCCCTACGCGAGCTCGCGACCGCCCTTACGGCCATGGCGGACGCGGCGGAAGAGCGCGCCACCGCGCTAGCGATCGGCGCCGCCTGAAAATCCTCTTCCTCTGCACGTTGAACGAAGCGACATGGGCACGCGAAGGGCGCCCTTTACTGCGAGCAAGACGCCCAAAATAAGAACCCCCGTCCTGGACGGGGGTCAACTGGTGGAGCTGAGGGGATTCGAACCCCTGACCTTCTGAATGCCATTCAGACGCGCTCCCAACTGCGCCACAGCCCCACGTGTGTCAAGCCCGGTCTCCCGAGCGACAGGCAGTCTACCAGAGCGAGGCTCGCGAGTGTCAAACGAGGCGATGCCCGTGCACCGGCTCATGCCCGCGGCAATCCGGTGATTGCGTGCGCCGTGCGCGACGTACCTGCGCGCCCGTCCGGATGGTGGATATAGTCCCTGGTTTCCAGGAGGAGAGCCGCATGAGACCGGCTCGCACAGCCGAACTGAGCCGGGCGTTCCGCCCGGTGCTGGCCAGGCGCAGAGGCGTCGCCGTCGCGCTGTGGGGTGAGCCCGGCAGCGGCAAGAGCCACACGGCGGACATGTTCCTGCGCGACCTTCCCTGCCGAACCGTGAGCCTGTCGGGCGCCGCCACGCCGGCTGACCTGCAAGCGGCGCTCGACGTCGCATCTCCCGGAACCGTGGGCAACGAACCGGACGTGGCGTCGCTCGCTACCCGGCACGACTCCGACGCGCCTTCCCTCGCCCAGGCCCTCGCGAAGCTCGCACCGCTCGTCCTGTTCCTGGATGACGTCCCACTCTCGGTGACGGATGACCGGCATTGGATGGGCCTCTTGGCGGAAGCGGTGACGAGTTGTCCCGGCGTCGGCCTACTGATCACGGCCAGGGGGAGACCCAGACGTCCGTTCCGGCCGATTCGGCTCGTACCGCTCAGCAGGGCGGCAATCTACGAGCTGCTGCAGGAAGAGATGTCCGCGCCGCTGCCGGACGCCGCCTTGGCCTGGATCCACGACGAAGCTGCCGGTAACCCGCTCTTCGCGCGCGAGTATCTGAGGCACCTCACGCACCGAGGCTTCCTCTGGAGCGACGGCCGACAGTGGCGCTGGAGGGCCCCGGAAGCCGAGGACGTTCCGCCCACGGTCGATGCCCTGGTGGAGCAGGCCTTGGCGGTCGCAACAGAGAGTCCGACCGTGAAGAGTGTCGCCGAGACCTGCGCGATGGTCCCGGCTGGCGTCACTCCTTCCGTGTTGGCGAAGGTGTCGGGTGTCTCGCGGGCAGAGGTCGACGCGGCCCTGATGGCGCTCGAATCCACCGGCGTCTATGTAGCGGGCGACTTCGCCCACCCGACGTTCCGGCGGCGTCTCGTTGGGTCCGTTGACCCAGAGGTTCGCGCCCAGTTGGCTTCGCGCGGCGTCCTAGCGTTCCGGAGGCAGCCGCGGGTGGCCGCGGCGTTCCTGACGGACGCGAGCATCGAACCGGCCGAGGCCACACGGATCCTCGTGGCGGCGGCTGACGAGACCTTCGACGCGGCCACGTCCGGCCGTCACCTGGCTCAGGCGGCCTCGTACGCGGCAGGAGAGGAGCGTGGTGAGTTGGCCCTGCGAGCGGCAGGTCTGCTGCGGTACCAGGATCCGGTCGAGGCCACACGCCTGGCCCAGCTCGCCCTGGATTGCCTGCCGACCTCCAGCGACGCGGCCCTTCTGCTTGCCGAGATCAGAGCAGTGCAAGGCGACTCCGCGGGCGCCGAGCTCACGATCCGGTACCTTACAGAACCGGAACGGTCGCGGGTGCTGCTCAGCCTGCTGGCGATGGCCGGCGAGCACGCACGCGTTCTTGAGCTCTGGCGCGGCTCCGGCGGTGACTGGTGGGACCCCGACACGCTCGCGCTCGTTTCGGCAGCGCTGCTAGAGGTCGGTGACCACGACGCAGCGGAGGAGTTGGCCGCGTCGCTCCTGTCTGGGGCGGAGGGGACCGCCCGGCTGAGGCTCCTGACGGTCTTGGGCGGAGTACGTCACCGGCAGGGTAGGTTCTCCGAGGCGATCGAGCTGTTGACGACGTCGATCGAGGATCAGGACCAGGCTCGTCCATCCCGTGACCTGGCTGCCGCCCTACGGAGCCGCGCCGAGGTCTGGCAGAGCCTGGGGCGACTGGACCGCAAGCGCGAGGACATCAGCGAGGCCATCGCCATCTATGCCGCGCTCGCCGATCCCCGCAGCGTCGCGACGACGCGGGTGAAGCTCGGAGTCCTCCTACTCGAGGAGGGCGACCATGTCGCTGCCGAAGACGAGTTGCAGGCGAGCCACGCCAGCCTCGAACTGATTGGCGCCCACAGGGAGCTGGTCGACTGTGAGAGGATGCTGTGCTACCTCTACCGCCAGCAGAACCTACCTTTTGGGCCGGCGTTGGCCAGGAAGTACGCCAACTCGGCACTGTCCAGAGCTCGTGGCATCGGCAATGCTCACCTGATCGCGGATGCTCTCTACGAAGCCGCGTACGCGGAATCCCTGGCAGGGAACCCGCGCGCCGGCCTGTCGCTTGCCGACGAGTGCATCGCGGCAAGCAGCTCTCTGGGCTCCCGCCAGACGCTGGTCTACGCTCTCTTCGCACGCGCCCACGCTCATGAGAACCTGGCCGACATAGAGCGCGCCAGGGCCGACCTGGAGCGAGCGGCCGCCGAAGCGAGCCTGCTGGGTCTCGAGATGGACTCTCAGACCATCGGGCTCGAGCTGGATCGGTTGGCAGGCGACGTTGAGACGGCCTTGGAGCGGCGCGCCTGGTTCGAGGCTCGCGGTCAAGCTCGGCGAGCGCAGATGGTCGACCAGTACTTCCCGGACGCCACGCTGGGTTCGCTTGCCGGTCGACGGGCGGGCAGATCCGTGCGGCTCGAGCTGCTAGGGCCGGCGCGCTTGCACACGGCAGAAGGGGTCGTCCCCATCCGGGGCCGGAAGCGCCAGCGCCTGCTGGCCCTGCTGCTCGAGGCACGCGTCGCTGGGCGCGACGAGGCGTCACGGGCCGCCCTCATCGACGAGCTCTACCCGACCAAGGACGAGCGTCGGGCGTCTTCGAGCCTCAAGGAGCTGGTGCACGGACTCCGTGCCGGCCTGGCTGCGGACCTCGTCACGACCACCGCGAGCGGCTACGCGCTCGGCGACTGCCCTTCCGACGTCGAGGAGTTCCTGCTCAACCGGGACATAACTCTGTGGCGAGGCCACTACCAAGCGGGCAGCGACCTGGGGCTCGCACCAGTGAGCGAGTCACTGTACCTGAGGCTAAGGGAGGGTGCCGAGTCGGCGATCGTTACGCGGCCCGCCGAGGTCGCCAAGGTCGGCCGCCTACTGGTCGAGGCGGACCCCTATGACCGGCGCGCGTTGCGGATCTACCTGCTGGCGTTGCGTCGACTCTCCAACCATCGAAGCCTCGCTAGGCACTACCAAGCGGCTCGGTCGAACCTAGCCGAGGTCGGTGAGCGGCTGCCGGACCGCTGGCAGGATTTCCTGGACGGAACGGCGACCATCGGCAGATAGCGCCGAACACCTGACCGGAACGTTACCGGCCCGGGCATACCCTGCTCCCGACGGAAGGAAGTAGAACATGCGCACGCGAGCAGGCATAGGCCGGCAGGTCCCGTTGTTCCTAGCTCTCCTGGCGCTCACCGCCTGCGGTGGCCCACAGGGCCCCTCCGGCCCGAACCCTCCTGGTGAGGGCAGCGCTGTGCTCGGTCCGGACACGAAGGTCCTGGACGACGCGGCGCTCGCAGCCCTCATCAGCGTCTCTCAGGACGGTGAGCTCACGTTCGAGGGCGCCGGTGCCTCTTCTCTATCGCTGGAGGTAGGAGACGTCCTGCTGGCAGGCGTCAGCCCGAGCACCCCACAGGGCGCGCTGCGTCGCGTAGAGGACGTGGACCCTGGCCCATCCGGCGTCGTCGTAAAGACGAGCCAGGCGACACTTGTCGAGGCGTTCCAGGAACTGCATCTCGACCTCCAGAAGACCATCGCGCCCGAGACCCAAACCGAGGGCGTGGCACCCCAGGCCGACGGGATCTCGTTCCCCTTCGACCTGGTCGAACCCGGCGAGGGAGGGAACGTCGAGCTGAGCGGTGCGATCTCGCTCGCACCCAGCTTCGACCTGGACTTCGACATCGACATCGCCAGCTTCCAGGTGGACGAGCTGACCATGGAGTTCGGCGCAGACCAGACGCTGCTCGCCGAGCTCTCGGGCAGCGGGCAGGCCTCGTTCGGCGAGACGGTCCAGCTGGGAGCGATCCCGTTCGCCCCGATCTCGTTGGTGATCCCGACACCGGCGGGCCCGATCCCGCTCATCCTGACGCCGGCGGTCGCCGTGGAGGTCGGCCTCGCGGGTAGCGTGGCGGGATCGTTCCAGGCCAGCGTGAACCAGGAGGCGAGCTTCACCGCAGGGGTGGGTTACCAGGACGGTGAAGCCGGAGGCTTCTGGGACGGCGACAGCGAGCTTCAGTTCGAGCAGCCCACCTACGGCGCCGCTGTCAGCGTGGAGGCATCGGCCGGACCACGCCTAGAGGTGCTGCTCTACGGCGCCGTCGGACCGTACGCCTCGGTAAGCGGCGTCGTGCGCGCCAACGCGACGGTCGAGGGACCGCCCATCTGCACACGCGGCGTCCTGGACGCGGGCCTCACCGCCAAGGCGGGTCTCGATCTAGTCCTCGACGACTTCGACACGACCCTGCTAGACGAGGTCGTGCCCGTGGCTAGCTTCGACTCGTGCTCCGACGACCCGAACGCACCACGACCGGCGGCCACCTGGGCTCGCTCACTGAGCCGCATCGGTAGCACAGGCGAGGACGCGGCTGCTGTCGCCGAGGCACCCGATGGCTCTTACCTCATCGTCGGCAACAGCAGTCTCTTCGACGGCATCACGGGGTTCGGTGCCGCCCTCTGGGCGGTGCGTCTGGACCCGGTGGGGAACGTCGTGTGGCAGAGGGCCTACTCGGGCCTGGTCACGGGCGGCGTGGCTCAGGCGGCGATCGCGACGCCAGACGGGTTCGTGATCGCGACCCTGACCGGCCTGATCAAGCTGGATACCGGCGGGAACGTGATGTGGGGCAGGACCTACTCCACCGCCGAGCCCATCGCCATCGCGTCTATCGCGCCCGCTGCCGACGGCGGCATAGTGCTGGCGGGTACGCAGGGTCTCACGTCCAAGGCATGGGCCGCGAAGGCCGATGAGCACGGCGACGTGATCTGGTCGCGCACGTTCGCAGGCGACGACTTCGCCGGCGTGGCCGCCCTGGCCGACGGAGGGCACGCACTGGTCGGCACCATCGGCTCGAACGACGGAGACGCCTACGTGGTGAGGCTCGATGCGGCGGGGGACGTGGCGTGGGAGCGCGCCGTGGACGACGAGTACGACCTGAATGGTGGCGACGGCGATCCGTTGTTCCAGTCGGCCACGGACGGGGGCTTCGACGTCGCCGAGTTGCACGGTGGCGGCCTGGTCGTGGTGGGCTACAGCTACGGCGCGTTCCCGAACCCAGAGCCCGACCCCACAGGGCACTTCGAGGCTTGGGTAGTGGAACTGACAGCCGGCGGGGACCTGGTGAGCAGCACCGTCCACCGTGCACCGTCCACAGCCACCAACGACGTCGCGCAAGCCGTGGTCGTTAAGGATGACGGCGGGGTCGTCACGCTCGGCATGCGGGCCGACGACGCCTCCGATCTGTTCGAGAGCGAAGACGTGCTGGTAGTCCAGGGAAGCGCCTACAAGGCGTTCGGAGGCAGCGGCAACGACACCCTGAACACAGACAGCGGCGCCTCGGCCAGCGATGCCGCCCTAGCCACCAGCGACGGTGGACTGATCGTCGCGGCGACCAGCGACACGTTCTCAGGCGAGAACGAGCTCTGGGTCCTAAAGCTGGGTAGGACCGCGAACATCGACTTCCCGTACGACAAGAACCCGGCAGGATCGTCGTTCGAGAACCCTGACGCGAACTCCTTAGAGACCGGCTCAGGCGGCACCGATGTGGCACTGACATCCACCTCGATCGGGGCGATCCAGGTAGAGAGCACGCCGGTCTCCGGGGACTGGCAGGCGCCGTGAAGGGGGCCCGTCAACCGGCAGCGGCCGGCTGTAACGACGAACCCGTAGCCGTGGGAGAAGGCGCCAACCGTTGACCCTCCGCGGCTGGCTGGTCACCCGTACCCGGCGCGCTTGGCTAGCTGTCCTGCTGCTCACGTTGGCCGCATGCGGCGGCAACACGCCGGCAAACCTAGCGCTACATCCCGAGGACGCCTGGACCGCAACGGTACCTGCCTCGGCCACGATCGTCGGTAGCACCGAGTTCTCCAGGATGCTTGGCGACGGCGAGATCGAGCTGCGCAGCACGAGGGAAGTCGATGCGCAGGCGGCGGCATTACGCGACCGTTTCGAGTCGGACGTGTTGAGCCTCGAGGGAACAGGTTCGGTGCCGCCCGACATCGCGGACCTGCTTTCGAGCGCCGACCTGAGCGCTGTCCCCATGGGCGATGTGCCCTCCTCTCTTCCGGACGGCACGGTCGTCACGCTAAACGGCCCAGCGACGCGACTACATGACGAGGTGAAGGCACGCGATCTGGCGGGCAGCGTGAAGAACGCCCTTACCGCGTACACCGTCTCGTACGACCTGCTGCCGGATGGCCTCAAGGCGCAGGCTCCGTCGCCCGATAGCCTTGCCACGGCGACGCTCTCGGAGGTGATGGCAGCTCTCGCGCAGATCGACGACTTACTGGCAGGCGATCCGAGCCTGCGCGCCGCGCGCGTCGAGGAGACACCGGCCGCACCAGGGCCATCGGGGCTAGCCGCCGCCAGCGAGGCGACCGGCCCGGCTACTCAGCTGGAGCCCGGGCAAGGTTCCGACGAGGACGGCGAGTGCTCGGCGCCTACCGGGCTGGCAGGACTCTTCTGGTTCCCGCTAAAGAGCTTCGTTTCGCCAGTGAAGTCGCAGGGCAACAGGGGCACCTGCTGGGCGTTCGCCGCACTGGGTGCCGTCGAGAGCCAGCAGCTCGTCCAGAACGGCAGGCAGATCAACCTCTCGGAACAGTTCCTCGTCAACCAGGTGAAGCGTGTCTGGTCTCCGAGCGACTACAGCGAAGGGTTCTGGGGGCCCGCGGCGCTCAACGAGGCCGTCGACCGGGGTCAGAACCTGGCGGAGGAGTTCAGCTGGACGTACAACAAGGCTTCGAACCGTCCGTCTCTGCCGGACGGCGACGCCGCCGCCTACGAGGACACATGCGACCCATACGGCATCGGAGCGAACGGCGGCAGCTGCTCGGAGTCCGCCCACGAGAGCCCGGTGTACTGCACCGAG
>DASVCK010000222.1:0-2692 GCA_036381675.1 Trueperaceae bacterium
TCGGAGAAGAGCAGGGCGGACGGCGCTTTGAACCCTGAGTTCGAGGTGGGTGATACGAACGCCAGCTGTCTACCGCGCAGGTCCTCGAGCGACTGGATGTCTGACTCGGGGCGCACGATGATCTCCATCTCGTATCCGTACACGCCCGCCGTGTCGGCCATGACCGCAACGGGTATGAAGCCGGCGGTGTTCACGCCCTCCTCGACAGAACCGGCGGCGAAGCCGGCCACGTGCAGGCGCCCGGCGCGCATCGCCTCGATCTGAGCCGCGTACGAGCGGACCGGGAAGTACTGGACGGGTCGGCCCGTCAGTTCCGAGAGGTAGTCGATGAACTCCTGGAAGGCTCCCTGGTAGACCGCTGGATCCTCGGTGGGCGCGTAGGTGAAGACGATCGTAGAGGGGTCGGAGTAGTTGCCGTCGGCCGGTGGGTCGGCCAGCATGTCGCCGTTCGTGTCGCAGTAGCGAGCGTCGAGGGCACCGCGGTCGCAGTCGCCTTGGGCGTTGGCGAAGCCGGCCATCACCAGCGCTAGCAGCGCGGCCAGCAGGTAGCGCGCCATCCCGGTCGCGCCTGTGATGGGCTTAGTGAGTTGAACAACCCTGGTGTCTGTCATGCTTCCTCCTCCTCGTTCGCGATGGCGCAACAAGCGCGCCGTGGAGCCGTGTTGTGCCGTGCGGGCGCCTTTGGAGCGGCCCCGTCTCGGAGCGGAGTGCGGCATTGCCGCGGTGCGCGGCCGATACCGGTGTTCTGCCCCTCATGCCCGGTCCGGTGTCCCGCGCTGGAGCCTCAGGGAGAGGTAGTAGCGATCGCCTCGGTAGTGCGTACGGGTGAGGCCGAGCTTGCTGCCGTTGGCAAGGAACGTGATGCGCAGCACGCGCAGCAGAGGGGAGCCCACGCTCACCTCAAGCAGCTTCGCCTGTGGTTCCGTGGCGCCCACCGCCTCGATCTGCTGGTCCGCTCCCTCTACCTCCAGGCCAAGGACCTCAGCTACACCGTCGTATAGAGAGCCAGTCAGGTCGAGGTCCGCGAGCGGCTCCGCGAAGGGCGGCAGTATCACGACCTCGTTGTGCCCGATCGGCTCGCCGTCCACCGTGCGGAGCCGCGTCACGCGCAGGACCTCCGTCGCGGCCGGTTCAGACAGGACGGCCCCATCGGCACGGCCGAGTGTCTCCGTTCGGTGGGTCAGGACCCGTGTGTTCGGACGCATACCGTGAGCCACGGCGTCCTCGTGGAAACCGAGCAACCGGCTCGACACGCGCTCCGTCTTCGTGCGCGCGACGAACGTGCCGACGCCGCGTTTGCGCGCCAGGAGCCCTGCCGCCACCAAGCCGTCCAGCGCGTGACGTACGGTCATCCTGGCTACCCCGTAGCGCGCGCTCAGCTCGCTCTCGGTGGGCGCGCGGCTACCCAAGCCGAGGCGGCCAGACGCGATGTCACCCCGCAGGTCCGCCTCGATGCGGGCGTACATCGGCAAGCTGTCGCGGCCGGCGGGCAACGGTTCCTCCTACCCAGAACGCCATATCCGGTTTAGATGTCTAGACAACTATACAAGACGTCGGAAGGCTCGGCTTTCATGGCTGCGGGAAGCGCGACACGTAGGGACGGCGCGGTAGGTCGGGCCGGGCACGGGGCCTGTCATGCGGACCCCGTCCCTCCGCCCAGTACTGCGGCCGCTCGTACCACGTAACGCGCCCCGGCCGGCTCCGTCCGACTCTCGTACAGGATCACCTCGCCGGCACGCCAGGTGCCGAAGCTCATCGACCGATCCAGGCCGTCAGGCAACGGCCAGGGACTCCGCGCCCGCGCCAGCGTGATGTGAGGGTGGAAGGGCCGGTCGTCGATGGGGAGCCCCATCTGGCGGAGCGCCGCTGCCACGACGCTCTGGAGCTCCCTCAGATGGCGGAGATCGCCCTTCACTCCCGCCCACAGCACGCGGGCCCGGTCTAGATGGGGGAACGCGCCTATGCCGGTGGCCGCGAGGTTCAGCTCCGGCATCCCCTCGACGCTGCGCCTTAGTGCGTTCCCGGCCACACCAACCCGATGCTCTGCGACGTCTCCTAGGAATGCGAGCGTGAGGTGCATGGACTCCGGCCGTACCCACCGCCAGGCTCTGAGGTCACGCGTGGCGCTCGAGCCGGCGGTCGCTTCCCGGAGCGTCGACCCCACACCGGCCAGCTCCTGGACTACATCCCGGCCGATCGGCAGCGCGACGAACAACCGCGGCATAGCATGCACAATGACGCATGACATCCACTGCGGCTAGCTCCGCGCGAACGACTTGGGCCGTAGCCGCGATCGTCGCGTACCTGGCGATGGTCGCCATGAACGCCCTGGCCAACCTCCTGCCCCTGTTCGGACGAGCCACCGGTGAGGTATCCGACTCGTACCCGAGCCTGTTCACGCCCGCTCCCTTCACCTTCGGAGTGTGGGGTGTCATCTACCTGGCTCTGGCAGGGTTCGTGATCTACCAGGCCACGCGTGCCGGACGGACGGAGCAGAGGCTCGACCGCCTGCGGCCGCTGTTCGCGTTGAGCTGCCTCCTCAACGTGGGGTGGCTGCTGGCATGGCACGGCATGCAGATCCCGATCAGCGAGGTCGTGATGGTGGCGTTACTACTGACGCTCATCGCCATCTACCGCGCCGCGGGCGCATGGCGAGGCCAAGAAGGCGGCGCGTTCACCTGGCTCGTGCACG
>DASVCK010000223.1:0-2108 GCA_036381675.1 Trueperaceae bacterium
GTCGGGTACGCCCTCCGAGCTGCTCGACGCCCTCGAGGACGTGGCCGGCCTCGGCGACGGCAAGCGCCGCCCGCACGGGTGGCCCAAGCGGGCGCAGGCCGTCACGAACGAGCTCAAGCGCATAGCACCAGCCCTCCGCACTGTGGAGGGCATCGAAGCGGTGCAGACCCGCGCGAAGACTCAACGCGTGTGGTCTCTCCGCAGTATCGGCAAGCCGTCGTCACCATCGTCACCCGAACCGTGGACGCGCCCGGAAACGCGCCCAGGACTGCAATCCTCGGGTGACGACGCTGGCTCCCGTAATCGTCACCCCGTCGTCACCCATCGTCACCACCCGGGCCCTGGTGACGATGAGGTGACGATGCCCCCGGCCTTGTCGTCACCTGGAAAGGCCCGACCAGGACGGCAAGATGGCGACGGTGACGACGGTGACGATGCCCTGCCCACACTGCGGGTGGGGAGAACGAACGGAACACCCCGAGACCTCACCGCCCGCGCGGCGGCCCTGGCGCAGCAACTCGCCGGCGTCGACGTCGACGACCTCAAGCGGCGGGCCACCGAGGCGCTAGACGCCCTCGGCGCACGGGCCCCGGACTGGTGGCGCAGCACCGCCGTCACTGAGCCCTTGGCTGTAGCTGTGGCGCTCGAGCTCATCCGCGCCGACTCTCGCGCTGGCGCCCTTCACGGCAAGGCAGCCGCCTACCTCAAGGCCGCCCGGGACGCTGCCAGCTCTCCGCAGCCGCAGTTTCCCGCACGGATAGGGCCGTCGCCGGTAAGTGAAGCATCATGAGCAACCACCAGGCGACCCACCACAGGAGCAACGCCCCCAAGAACCCCGACCAGGACGAGGCTATCGCTGACCGCCTGACACAAGGTCAGGCGGTCACCCTCCGCTGCCCACGCTGCCGCCACGCCGTCATCGCCACAGGGGCGGTCACCTGCTTCCCATGCGCCCAGCCCATGCGCGACGTGCGGGACAGGGAAGGGACCCGCCAGTGAGCAGCGGCCCTCAGCCCGACCCCGGCGACCGGCTCCTCGAGCTCTACGCCGAAGCCGAACGCCGCTACCACCGCCTACCCGCCGCGGAGGCCCCCAGGGCGCCGCAGGACCCACCCACGCGCCGCTTCCGCGCGCACGCCCTCCACATCCCTCAACGACTGTGGCTCGAGGCCAAGAGGCTCGCACAACTCCTCGGCGTGCACCTAGTCATGGGCGATCACAACGAGATCACCGGCCGCCGCACCGTCTACGTCCACCCCAAGGCCGCCGAGCAGCTCCTACATGCCATCGACCGGGCCGCAGCGCCTAGGCCCCAGGCCACGGCGAACAGCCCGCCCGACGGTCGAGGGTCAGGCGGTCGAACGACGGACAACGTCAACCCCAGACCCTCGAAGCAAGACAAGGCGTCGTGAGCCCGCCAGGGTGGCCGACGCCTTGCCTCAAAGAGATGGACAGGCAACACGACTATACGCCCACTCCACCGAAGCGAAAGGCACCACCATGACCGAGAAGCAGATCAGGACCGAGATCGCCCAGGCCGAGAAGCAGCTGCAGCGCCTCGAGCGGCAACGCCCCCAGCTCGAGCGCCTCGCCCAGCAGGCCAGCGCGCGGTACGACCAGCTCGACGCGACCGGCACCGACGACGCGCAACTCCTCGACGCTCGCGTTCGCCGCGACGCCGCCCGCGCCATGCTCGCAGAGAACGAACAGGCACAGGAGGCGGAGCGCCAGCGGATAGCCGATCTCACCGCCCAGGCTGAGCAGGCGCGACTCACCGAGGAGCACACCCGCGCCGTGGCGGATCTCGAGGCGGCGAAGGCGGAGTGGCGCCGCGCCGCCGAGGGTCACATACGGACTCTCAAGACAGTCCTGCAGGAACAGGAGCGGCTCCGGCGACGCATCGCCGAAGCCTGTCAGCGCGCCGAGGCCGCGGCCGTCGCCGCCGACCTGCCCCTTGACCCTGGCGCCGTCAACGCGCTCGTCAACTGGTCGACTATCCCGGGCGTGTCCCCCCTCGGTGTGATCGAGGCCGGGGACATGGTCCTGCAGCCGCCACTCTTCAAGGCTGAGGCCGCGGTCGCCGGCGCGGCCATCGCGAACTTGGCCAG
>DASVCK010000224.1:0-5407 GCA_036381675.1 Trueperaceae bacterium
TCGATGACGTCGGAGAAGATCTTGCCCAGAAAGCCGATCGAGTGGATGCCCATCGCCATGATGCCAGCGGTCGGGCCGGGACCCGCGGCGGCGACGAAGATGATGGCCAGCAGGATCTCGGGGAACGTGCGCACGGCCACCAGCAGCGCCTTGCCCGGCATGGCCCTGGCGGTGCCGCCGAGCAGGTTGCGGGCCGCCAGGAACGACACGGCGAACGCGAGCACGCCGCCCAGCAGCGTGCCGATCACCGCCATGTAGAACGTCTCCATCATGGCGTTGAACGCGAGGGGGAACAGCTCGAAGTCCGGGTGCGTGAACCCGCGCCACAGCGGCGGGAGCGTCCGGCGCAGCCCCACCATGATGCGCTCCCAGGTGGGCAGGTCCATCGTGGCCAGGACGACCACGAGCAGGACTACCGACAAGACGGCGCCGCCGATGAGCAGGTTGCGGTTGCGCACCTGCGCCGCCGGAGGCCGCGGGATGTTCAGGATCTGGCCGGGTGCGGGGCTGCTCATATGAGCTTCGACCTCGCCCACACGGAGATGCTGTCGATGATCAGCACGACGACGAATATCACGAGGATGATCAGGCCCACCCCCGTGTAGTCGAAGAAGTTGAGGCGCGTCTGCAGGGTGAACCCGATGCCGCCCGCGCCGACGAGGCCGATGATCACCGAGGCGCGGACGTTGATCTCGAACACGTAGAGTATGTAGCTCACCATCGTCGCCGCGATCTGCGGCACAACGGCGTAGACGATCGTGGCCACGCGGCCGGCGCCGGCGGCGCGGAGCGCCTCGATGGGGCCGGGGTCTACCGACTCGACCGTCTCGGAACCCAGCTTGGCCAGGATGCCCAACGAGAAGAGCGTCAGCGCGATCGCGCCAGTCAGTGGCCCGACCACCAGGATCGGCACGAGCATGGCGGCCCACAGGAGGTCGGGGATGCTGCGCAGGATGGTGAGCAGCGTCCTGGCGATCCACATGGTGACGGGGTCGCTGGACGTGTTCGCCGACGCCAGGAAGATCAGGGGCAGGGCCAGCAGGGTCCCGAAGAACGTGCCCACGTACGCTATCTGCAGCGTCTCGATGAGCGGGCCCACGAGCTGCGGCAGGTAGGCGCCCCAGTTCGTGCCCATCTCGGAGAGCGGCGGTACCAGCCGGCCGAAGAAGCGCCAGAAATCGGCCGCGCCCGTGAACAGCGCCTGCAGGTCGAACGAGGTCTGCCGGTAGGCGAGCGCCACCAGGGCGCCGACGATGACGAGGGCCAGGAGCCCCTTCAGGCGGCCTGCCAGGGGTGGGGTGGGGATCGTCGTCATGGCTCCCGCTCGGGGGGAAGTCGCGGGCGGTAGGTCAGGTGCCACGCATGTCCTTCTCGCGGTCGATGGGTCGCCCGTAGATGTCCTCGAACGCCTGGTCCGTGGCCTCGCTCGGGGTGCCGTCGAAGACGACGACGCCGTCGCGCATGCCCACGATGCGATCGGCGTACTCGCGGGCCATGTCGATGAAGTGCAGGTTCACGATCGTGGTGATGCCGTCCTCGCGCGCGATGCGCTTGAGGTCGCTCATCACGGCATGCGAGGTGGGCGGGTCCAGGCTCGCCACCGGCTCATCCGCCAGCATCACCGACGGCTTCTGAGCGAGGGCACGGGCGATGCCCACCCTCTGCTGCTGACCGCCAGAGAGCGCGTCCGCCCTCACGAAGGCCTTCTCGGGTATGCCCACCCGCGCGAGGCACTCGTGAGCGTAGGCGATGTCGGCTCGGGGGAACGCGCCCAGCACGCCGCGCCAGGCCGGCACGTCGCCGAGCCTGCCGGCCAGCACGTTGCGCAGAACCCCCGAGCGCTTCACGAGGTTGAACGTCTGGAAGATCATCCCGATGTCCGACCGGATCCGGCGCAGCTGCCGGCCCCGTGCCTCGGTGACGTTGTCGTCCTCGAAGAGGACGCTGCCGGCCGACGGCACGACGAGGTTGTTGACGGTGCGGATCAGGGTGGACTTGCCTGCGCCGGAGAGGCCGACGACGACCACGAACTGGCCGCGAGGGATGGAGAGGGAGACACCCTTGAGTGCCTTCAGGCCCGTCTTGTACGTGACCTCCACGTCGCGGAACTCGATATGGGACACGCACGAGAGTAACCCAAAGGTGCTGGCCCCGAGGGGGCGAACGCCCCTGTCGCCACGGTCTGGTTCGAGGTTCCGGAGGGCGCTGCAGCCGCCTAGGTGCCGTCAAGGAGAAGGGCCGGCTGGGACATGCCCGGCCGGCCCTTGGAGCCGAACTCTCGCTCTAGTGGATCAACGCTGGAAGGTGCGGCTGACCTCGCGGACGATGTCGTAGGCGGATGGGTCGATGGGCGCGAACTCGGTCACGTTGAACAGCGCCTGGGTGAGGGCCTCGCCCTCTTCCGTGTTCGCGATGTCGATGAACGCGGCGGCGATCTGCGCCTTCAGGTCCGAGTCGAGGCCGGGCTGGACGACCATGCCGTCGTTGGGGATGTCGGCGGAGTAGCCGAGGATGCAGACCTGTTCCTTGACATCCGGGTAGTCGGCTTCGATGGTCTCACGGCCGTCGGAGCCGGGCGAGCCGCCGAAGGTGACCGCGACGTCAACGTCACCCAGGTAGACGGCCAGCATCGCGGCGTCGTGCGAGCCGGCGAAGATGCCCGTCATCTCGGTGTCCGGGTCGATGCCGTACTCGTTCTTGAGCGTGACGTACGGGAACTGGTAGCCGGAGGCGGAGCCGGGGTCGACCCAGGCGATGGTCTTGCCGCGCAGCTGCTCGAACTCGGTGATGCCGCTGTCGCAGCGCACGTTGAACTGAGAGCGGTAGGTCGTGCTGCCCTGGCGCACCGAGGCGAGGATGACTTCCATGCCGTACTCGTCCACGGCCTGGACCAGCGCAGCGGGGCCGAAGAGGCCGATGTGGACGCGGCCGGTGCCCATCGCTTCGACGAGGCCGACGAAGTTGGTGCTCACGAAGGTCTCGACGGGGATGAGCAGGCGCTCCTCGAGCATCTCGGCGATGGGGTCCAGGCTGTCGACGATGGCGTCGGCCTCGCGGCTGGGGACCATGCCGAGGACTAGGGTGCCGGGGATCTCGCCGTCCTGGGCGAAGCCGACGTACATCGTGCCGGCCAAGATCACCGCGAGTAGGGTCTTGAAGATTCGCTTCACTACCGCCTCCAGGGTGGAAGATGCGCTCTCGGGCCGCGCCGGGTTCCCCGCCATGGCCCAGTGCGCGACAAGACTAGCACGGGGTGTGAGGCTTCTCACTCGGCGCTCAGCTTCCCGTTAAGGCTCATGTGTGCCTGGGGCGCGGCGCCGCGCCCTACCTCGATCAGCGTCGCGGCCAGCGCAGCCGTGGCGTCGACGAGCGGCACGGAGACCTCGGTCTCGTTCAGCACGAGCGGCACCTCGGTGCACGCGGCGATGACCACCTCGGCCCCCGCCGCGACCAGCTCAGACGCCAGGCCCGTCATGGCCCCGCGCACCGCGCTCCCTGTGTCGCCCGCCTTCACGCGCCAGACCAGTGCCATGAACCGCTCGCGGCCGCCTGCGAGGTCGTCGGGTGTCACGAGGCGGCGGCCCGCGCGCGCGACGGGCTCGTCGTAGAGGCGGGCGTCGAGCGTGGCGGGCGTGGCCAGCAGCCCCACGGTGCCGGAGCTGGGCGCCAGCGCCGCGGCGGACCCTACCGCGACCTCGATCAGGCTGATGAAGGGCAATCCCGTGGCCGTCTCTATGTCCGAGCGATAGGCGTGTGCCGCGTGGCAGGCCATCGCCAGGACGTCCACGCCGGCTGCCTTGAGGCGCAGCGCCTTCGCGACCAGCGCCGGTGCTGCACTGGGGCCCTCGCCCGCGATGGCGGCCTGGCGGTCGGGCACGTCGGGGTCACCCTCGATGATCACCCTCACGTGGTCGCGATCGCCGGTGGCGCGCGTGGCGGCGACCAGCTTGGCGTAGAGATCGACCGACGCGGCCGGACCCAACCCGCCCAGCACGCCGATCAGCGGCCGCCTACCTGGGTTCATAGGTCGTCGAACGGCCTCGCGTAACGGAACGTCCCGGCTATCGACCCGGGCTCGGCGGTCAGCCACCTGACCTGGAAGTGCTCGGCCCAGTCGGGCACCGGCGGCTCGATGCCGTGGTACCTGGCCGGTTCGAACCCGAAACGCGCGTAGAAGTCAGGGGAGCCAAGCAGCGCCACCAGTGGCTCGCCGAGCGCCTCGGCCGCCGCCAGAGCCGCGTACATCAGGGCGGAGCCGACGCCCGTCCCCTGACTCTCGGGCAGCACAGCCAGCGGGCCGAGCCCCAGGGCCGGCTCGTCGTCCACCCAGCCGCGCGAGCACACGACCTGACCACAGATGCGGCCGTCCACGACCGCCACCAGGGACAGGCGGGGCAGCCAGCCAGGGTCTTTCCGCAGGTCCTCGAGCAGCTGCGACTCTGACGGCCTGTCGCTGCCGCGCCTGAGGAACGCGGCCTCCACGACCTTCTCGACGGCCGGGATGTCCTCCTCGCGCTCGCGCCTCACCAACACAACGTCAGCCTTCATCCAGCCTCCCGCCCATGCCCGCGCCTCGGCCTCACGATAGGAGCACGTCCTGGTACGCGAACAGCGCCGGCCAGCCTCCCGTGTGAACGAACACGACGTCGCCGTCCGGGTCGAAAGCCCCGCTGCGAACGAGGGCCAGCAACCCGGCGGCGGCCTTGCCTGTGTAGACGGGGTCCAGCAGCACGCCCTCGAGCCGCGCGAACAGCCGCACGGCCTCGACCATCCCCGCCGTGGGCAAGGAGTAGCCGTCACCGACATGCCCGTCGTCAACCCGCACGTCTTCAGGTCTCACCGTGACGGACGAGCCCGCCAGCTCTGCCGTACGCCCCGCCAGGTCCAGGATCTTCTCCTCCTGTTGTTCCTTGGCCGCGCGGGTGCTGACGCCGATCACCGGCACACCGCTGCTGGTGCCCGTCAAGCCGGCGAGCAGCCCGGCGTGGGTACCCCCAGAGCCGCTCGCAACCACCATGGCCTGGAAGGACAGCCGGGCGTCGACCGCCTGCGCCATGAGCTCCTCAGCGGCAGACACGTAACCCAGTGCGCCCAGCGGGTTGGAGCCGCCGCCAGGGATCACGTAAGGCACGCGGCCGGCCGCCGTCACCTGGTCGGCCTCCTCCTGCAGAGCTGCTGCCAGGTCCGTGCCCGTGGGCACGACCGTGATGCGCTCGGCTCCCAACAGCCTGAAGAGCATGTTGTTGCCGCTGGCGTCCTCGTCGTAGCTGCCCGGCACGCGCTCTTCGATGACAAGGCGGCAGGCCAGCCCCTCGGCGCAGGCGGCGGCCAACGTGAGGCGGCAGTGGTTCGATTGCACGGCACCGGTTGTTATCAAGGTGTCGGCGCCCCTAGCGAGCGCGTCGGC